>JAYUQE010000147.1:0-40074 GCA_043756905.1 Burkholderiales bacterium
CCATCAAGACGGTTGAAAGCCTGAAGCGCCCAGATGGCACGTTGCACCCGGTGCAGCAAGCCATGGTGGCCTGCCACGGCTCGCAGTGCGGCTTTTGCACGCCGGGTTTCGTGATGAGCATGGCCGCGTTTGCCGAACACGCCGCGCAGCCCACGCGCGCGCAAGTGAACGACGCGCTGGCCGGCAACCTGTGCCGCTGCACCGGCTACAAGCCCATCATCGACGCCACGCTGCAAGCCTGCGCCGCACCACTGGCGCAACGCAGCTTGCAAGACGCGAACGAGCTGGCCTTGCTCAAAGAGATTGCGCGGCCCAGGCTGAGCAGCCACAACCTCGAAGGCGAGGTGGTCGTGGCGCCCGTGGTGCGCACGCGCAAGGGCAGCGAATTTGTTTCGCCCGCCACCGCCGCTGAACTGGCCAGTTATCTGGCTGACCACCCCGATGCCTACCTGCTGGCCGGCAGCACCGAATTTGGCTTAGGCGTGAACAAGCGCTTCGAGCGCCCGCCGTTCATCGCCTACATCGGTGGCGTGGCCGAACTCACGCGCGTGAGCACCAGTGCGGCGCAATGGCAAATCGGCGCGGCGGTGACGCTCGACGTGGTGATGGACCTGCTCAAGCCCGAGTTGCCCGACTTTGCTGAAGTGTTGCGCCGCTTCGGCTCGCCTCCCATCCGCGCCACGGCCACGCTGGGGGGCAACATCGCCAACGGTTCACCCATTGGCGACTCGATGCCCTGCCTGCTGGCCCTGGGCGCCACGCTGCAACTGCGCCGCCGCGGCGCCAGGGGTAGCGATGCCACACGCAGCGTGGCGTTAGAGGCGTTCTACACCGGGCAGAAGAAGAGTGTTCTGCAAGCCGGCGAGTTCATCGAAACCATCACCGTGCCGCGGCTGCAAGGCCGGCGCTTTGCCGCACACAAGATCAGCAAGCGCTTTGACCAGGACATCTCGGCCACCTGCGCGGCCATGAGTTGGCGTGACGACGGCGGCCGCCTGCGCGACGTGCGCCTGGCCTACAACGGCCTCACGCCTTCACCGGCGCGCGCGCCCCAGCTCGAAGCGCTGCTTGAAGGCCAGCGGCCGGATGAGATTGACCCCGCGGCGCTCGACGCCACGATTGCCGCCAGCTTCACCGCTCGCGACGGCCTGCGTGCCACCTGGGCCTACCGCGCGCTGGTGGCGCGCAACCTGATCCTGAAATTCGTATCGCCGCAACCCCAGACCGAGGAGGCCTGATCATGAACGCCCCCACCACCCTGGCTGAATTCACCGCCGTGGCCGCACAAGGCGCACAAGGCGCCGAGTTGCCGCACGAATCGGCCCACCTGCACGTCACCGGCGAAGCCTGCTACACCGACGACATTCCAGAGTTGCGTGGAACGTTGTACGCCGCGCTGGTGACCTCGCCCGTGGCGCATGGCGAACTCATGGGCGAAGGCATCGACCGCACCGCGCTGCTGGCCCAACATGGCGTGGTGGCGGTGTTCACGGCGCGCGACATTCCCGGTGAAAACAACTGCGGCCCCATCGTCCACGACGACCCGTTCCTGGCCGCCGGCAAGGTGGAGTTTGTGGGCCAGGTGGTGGCGGTGGTGGTGGCGCGCGAAATGCTCTATGCGCGCGAAGCCGCCAAGCACGCCAAGGTGCTGGTGAAGGAACTGCCCGCGTTGATCACCATCGAGCAGGCACTGGCCGCGCAAAGTTTCATCATCCCCACCAAGACTTTGGCGCAGGGCAATGCGGCCGCGGCAATAGCCCAGGCGCCGCACCGCCTGCAAGGCAGCACCACCTGCGGCCAGCAGGAACAGTTCTACATGGAAGGCCAGATCACCTATGCCGTGCCGCGCGAAGACGGCCAGCTCACGCTGTATGTGAGCACCCAGCACCCCGACGGCAACCAGCGCGAAGCCGCTGCGGCGCTGAACCTGGGCACGCATGATGTGGAAGTGATCTGCCGGCGCATGGGCGGCGGCTTTGGCGGCAAGGAAGGCAACGCCAGCATCTTCAGCCAAAGCGCCGCGCTGGCTGCGCATGTGTTGAAAAAGCCGGTGAAGCTGCGTGTTAATCGTGACGACGACATGATGATCACCGGCAAGCGCCACGACTTTCGCATCGACTACGACGTGGGGTTCGACGCCACCGGCCGCATCCTCGGGCTGGATGTGATGCTGGCTTCGCGCTGCGGCTACAGCGTTGATTTTTCCGGCCCGGTGAACGACCGCGCCATGCTGCACATCGACAACTGCTACCACCTGCCCAACCTGAATGTGCTGAGCCACCGCTGCAAGACGCACACCCAATCGGCCACCGCCTTTCGCGGCTTCGGCGGGCCGCAGGGCATGTTCGGCATCGAAACGGTGATCGAGCTCATCGCCCGCGAACTCAAGCTCGATGCGCTGGATGTGCGGCGGGTGAACCTGTACCGGCAACCCGCACAAAGCGGCGATGCGGGCTCGATGACGGCGCCGTATGGCCAGGTGATCGAAGACTTCATCGCTGACAAGGTGCTGGATGAGCTGGAAGCCGAGTCCGGCTATCGCGCCCGCCGTGCGACGGTGGATGCCTTCAACACAAAGAGCCGCACACGCAAACGCGGCCTCGCCATCACCCCACTGAAGTTCGGCATCAGCTTCACCGCCACCATGCTCAACCAGGGCGGCGCGCTGGTGAACGTGTTTCAAGACGGCACGGTGAGCGTCAGCCACGGCGGCACCGAAATGGGCCAGGGCCTGAACATCAAGATGGCCCAGGTGGCGGCCGATGGCCTGGGCGTTGCGGTGCAGGCCGTTCGCGTGCTGGGCACCGACACGCAAAAAGTGCCCAACGCCAGCGCCACCGCCGCCAGCAGCGGGGCCGACATCAACGGCGCGGCCATCAACCATGCTTGCGACCAGTTACGTGAACGGTTGGCACCGGTGGCGGCGGGCATGCTTGGCTGCGCAACGCAAGACGTGGTCTTTGCCGGCGGCCATGCGCGTGGTGGCCAGGCTGCCGTGCCCTGGGCCGATGTGGTGAAGCAGGCCTGGTTGCAGCGCGTGGGCCTGTCCGCCGCGGGCTACTTCCGCACGCCGGAAATTGGCTACGACATGGCCACGCTGCAAGGCCGCGCGTTCTACTACTTCTGCTACGGCGCGGCACTCAGCGAGGTGGAGATCGACACCCTCACCGGCGAGTGGTGGCTCAAGCGCGTGGACATCGTGCACGACGTGGGCCGCAGCATCAACCCGGCGATCGACCGCGGCCAGATCGAAGGCGCATTCATCCAGGGCATGGGCTGGCTGACGATGGAGGAGTGCATCTGGAACCCAGCGGGCAAGCTGCTCACCCACGGCCCCAGCACCTACAAGATCCCGGTGGCCAGCGACGTGCCCGAAGCCTTCAACGTGCGCCTGTTCAACGGTGAGAACATCAAACCCACGCCGTACCGCAGCAAAGCCGTGGGCGAGCCGCCGCTGATGCTGGCGCTGTCAACCTACTTTGCGCTGAAAGACGCGGTCAGCGCCAGCGCCGGCCATGGCGCGCTGGTGGAGATGGACGCGCCGGCCACGCCCGAGCGCATCTTGCTGGCCTGCGAGAAGACCAAGGCGCGGGCCCGGGCCCAGTGATTAACGGATGACACAAGCCGCCGCGGCGGCGCTGCTGGCGCATCTGGAACACGCTGCGGCGGTGCGCGTCAGCGTGCGCAGCGTGCGGGGTTCGGGCCCGCGCGAGCCGGGCGCCTGGATGGCCGTGTTGCCTCAAGGCCTGATCGGCAGCGTGGGCGGCGGCCACCTCGAATTCGAAGCCATTGCCCATGCCCGGCGCTTGCTGGCCGGCGAGCCCCTGGTCGAAGAACTGCGTTTCGCCCTGGGCCCAGCACTGGGCCAATGCTGTGGTGGCGTGGTGGTGTTGGAATTCAAACGCCTGGGTGCAGCGGACGTTCCCGCCCTGCGCGTTGAGCTGCAAACCACGCTGGCCCGGGCTCTGCCCGTGGCGCTGTTCGGTGGTGGCCATGTCGGCAAGGCGCTGGTGCAGGTGTTCGCTCATTTGCCCGTGAACGTGAACTGGTTCGACAGCCGCGACGAAATTTTCCCCACCGCGTTGCCCGCCAATGTGCAGGCCGAGCACAGCGAACCGGTTCACGGGGCGGTGCCTGTTTTGGCGCCGGCATCGAACGTGTTGATCCTGAGCTTCAGCCACGCCGAAGACCTCGACGTGCTGGCCGCGTGCCTGGCGCGCGTACGTGAGCGTGACGACCTGCCGTTCATCGGCCTGATCGGCAGCGCCAGCAAATGGGCCAGCTTTCGCCACCGCCTTGAAGCGCGCGGCTTTGGGCCGGCCGACTTCGCGCGCGTCACCAGCCCGATCGGCGTGCCCGGCGTGGCAGGCAAGGAGCCCGAAGTGATTGCGGTGGCGGTGGCGGCGCAGTTGATGATGCTGCGCTGAGCGCCTGGCGCATTTCAACGGGGTTGATACTCCGCCACGCCGAACTGCCACAGCAGGAAGCTCCAGACGTCGGCCGAGCGTTCCTGTGCCTGCAAGCGCGTGCTGCCCTGGCCATGGCCCGAGTCGTACTCGAGACGCAACAAAACGGGCTTGCCGCTACTGGTGGCCGTGGCCAGGCGCGACACAAACTTGGCCGAATGCCAGACGTCCACGCGAATGTCGTTGACGCCGTGTACGGCCATCACGGCGGGGTAAGGGGTGCCGTCGCGCAGGTGGTGGATGCTGCTCATGGCCAGCAAGGCCTTGAACTCCTCTTCATTTTTCACCGTACCGAATTCGGGCACGTTGGCCACGCCATTGGCGCTGGTCTCCATGCGCAATGCGTCCATCACACCCACAGCGGGCACCGCCGCGGCAAAGAGATCAGGCCGCTCGGTGATGGCGCGGCCTACCAGAATGCCGCCCGCACTACCGCCGTAAACGGCCATTCGTTCGCCCTTTGTCCAGCCGTTGGCGACCAGCCATTCGCCCGCAGCGATGGCGTCCTTCCAGGTGTTGGGCTTGGTTGTTTTGCGCCCTGCGTCGTGCCAAGCCTTGCCGAACACGCCACCACCACGAACATGGGCGGTGGCCCAGATGCCACCCTGGGTGATCCAGGCATACACGCGTGGGCTGAAGAAGGGATCGTCGGTGGCGCCGTACGCGCCATAGCCGTACAGAATGGTCGGGTTGCTGCCATCGAGCCGGGTGCCTTTGCGCGCGACGATGGACAGCGGCACCAGTACTCCGTCATGGCTCTTAATCATCACCTCCCGGGCCTCGATATCGCCGGGTGCGTCATACGCGCCGTCCTTGGCCAAAGGCAGCAGTTCAACGCTTCGCTTGAGCGGGTCGTAAACGTAGTCCTTGAATGCCCGCGTCCAGGCCACCATGCTGAGTACGGCCCCATCGCGCCAGGGGTTGGTGGACTTGATCTCCACACTGCCGGTGAAGGGCAGCGCAATGCGCTGCGCGTCCGATGCGCTGCCGCGCGGCACGCGATACAGCGCGGTGTTCACGCCTTCGCGACGGGTGAAGTACAGGCCGTCGCGCGCGTGCTCAATGCTGCCGATGGCGCCGTCACCCGCCGGCACAACCACTTCGGCTCGCGCAAGGTCAGGCCGGGCCACGGGTATGCGCAACACCTGATAGCGCGGCGCGCCCTTGGCACTCTTCAGGTAGAACCAGCCATCGCCGACCGTGACGCTGGTGACCTGGTCGCTCAAGTCCGCCACCTTTCGCCATTGCGCCTGGCCACGCTTGGCCGCAGCCAGGTCGGCCACCAGCAGCATCAGGTTGGGCTCAACCCCCATTGCCACGATGGCCGCGGCGATGCGTGACCCCGGCACCTGAAAGATGTGTGGCGATGCGTAGTCGGGCAGCTTGAGCTCCGGGTTGCGGCTTGCGCTCATCACCGGCCGATCAGTGCCAGCGTGGTCGAGTGCGCGGTAATGGCGCGTGTGGTCGCCAAAGCGTTGCTCGGGCGGCAACTTGTCGAAGTTCTCACGCAGTCGCGAATAGAAGAAGCCGCTGCCGTCTTCAAGCCAGGCCACTTCGGCATAGCGAATTCGGTCGATGGCCGGTATCAGCGCACGGCCGCTGCTCACGTCGATGACATGCAGGCTGCCGATTTCGCTGCCGCCGGCCTGCACCGAGTAGGCCAGCTTGCGGCCGTCGCGCGAGGCTGAAAAATCCATCACCGCGCGGGGCTGCGCGTCCGAGGTGGCTGCCTCGGGGTCAAACACCAGGTGATCAGAACCGTTAGGCCCTTCACGCCAAACCAGTTTGAACTGGTTCTCGCCTGGGTTGCGGCGCAGAAAGAACAAGCGCCCGCTTGCGCTGCGCAGCACCTGGGTGGTCACGCCACCGGCCGCGGCTTCGATCGCCTTGATGCGATCCAGCATGGCGTTGCGGGCCGGGATCCTGGCCAAGATGGCGGTCGTGGCATCAGCTTGCGCGCGCAACCATTGGCTGACCCGTGGGTCAATCACCTTTTCAAGATGGCGGTAAGGGTCGTCAATGGCCACACCCCAATGGGTATCGGTCACCGGCTGCGCCGCCAACGGTGGGGGGATCTCTACGCCAGCCACCGTGGCACCCTGTGCGCCGCTACCAAAGATTGCGGCCAGGGTCAACGTGGCACAGATCAGCGTCTTGCAGATTCTCGGCATCGTCTGTCCTCGGAGTTTGGTGCCAGGGGCAGCCGCTGGCGAAGCTTCAACACATGCGCAGACTCAGGCGGCTGCTTTGGCATAAAGAATCAACTGCGTGCAGCGAAACACGGCAATCGTCTTGCCGGTCTCAAGGTGGCTCACCACCGCGTCCCACACCTGGGTGGTCTTGCCCAGGTGCAGCGGCGTGGCCACGCAGGTGATGGTGCCGGTGAGTGTGGTGCCCAGATGGTTGGACTTCAGCTCCATGGTGGTGAAGCCCGTGGCGCCCGGCGGCAGGTTGACCACACAGCCATAACCGGCGCAGGTGTCGGCCAGGGTCACCACCGCGCCGGCATGCAGGTAGCCGTTGGGGGCCATCACCTTTTGCGTCACCGCCAGCTCGGCGCACACCTGCGCGGCGCTGATCTGCGTGATGACCAGCCCCAAGTGCCCGGGCAGCTTGCTCGCACCGCGCAGGTTGAAGTCTTCGGCTGTGAGCATGGTGGTCGCCCGGCGAGTGCGGGCGCACGCTGCGCCCGGGGCCATCGTAGCGCTGCAACTGTGCAGCGTTGCGCCCCGGCGCGGCTTGTTCGCCTGTCTTACGCCGCCTTCCAGAAGATGTAGTCGGCCTGATAACGAACGATTTCCTTGCGGCCCATGCCAGCCATGTTGCACGGCTGGCTCGGCGCCACGCCGCCTTGCGTGGCCACACGCTGGATGTGGCTGACGCCGGTCATCATGCCTTGGCCGCTGGCCGGGTTGGCCTTGACCAATTGCAGGGGAATGCTGCCTGCGGCCGCGGGCGCCACGGCCAACTGCGTGCCGGTGATGGCCGAGCCGTCGCTGGCAGCCCAGGTGGCGGGCGGGCCGAAGTAACGGCCCAGCGTGCGGCCCTGGCGGTCGACCAGGCTTGCCGCGGGGCCGACGAACACCCACTCGTGCTCGCCCGCTGTGCCGGCCTTGGCGCGGCATTCGTAAGTGATCTCGCCGGCGCCCACTGTTTCGAATGCAACCTTGAACCCGGCTGGCACCTGCACCGCGGCGGGCAAACCGGCTTGTGAATAGGACGGGGCGCTGGGTGCCATGGGCGTGGCGCAGGCGGACAGCAGTGCCACCAGCGCGGTGGCCGTCGGGAGGGTGAGACGCGTTGACATGGGCAAGCTCCTGTGATGTGTGTGACACGGGTTTGAACACCGGGCTTCCAGGCTGTTAGGCCCGGTGTTCTGCAAATACGCACCCGCAAGCGCATCGGATGCAAAAGATGCGGCCCGCGCGCCACCGATTGGCGCGCGGGCGCCTGCGTCAAATCACCGCAATGGGCTCTTCGGTTTCGGAGGTGGGGGGCACCACCATGTCCATGCCCAAGGGCTCGGTGCCTTCTTCCTGCGCCACGCTGCCTGCCCATTGGCTGAAGGCGGTGGGCGACGCTGTCGCGCTGGACGGCACTTCCCGCTCGCCCGCCACGGGCGTCGAGTCACCGCCCCCGCAAGCCACCAAGGCGCCTGCCGCCACCAGCGTGCTGATCATCAAAAGGGTTCTCATGATGGGCTCCTTACTTGCTGCCGGGAAGCGGCGTGTTCAGGTACGGGAAGGTGGCCAGCAACGGCACCACCGCTTGGTCCACTGCATCATGCAGTTTGAACGCCGTGTCACCCAGCGGCACCGCCGTCGGGTTGCATGCCGCACCAAAACCCAGCTTGTCGGTGTTGCCGTTGGCCATGCACAGCCCGCCCATCACCGCCACCAGCGAGATGTCGACCACATCGTCCTTCGGCCGGCGGCCATTCGGGTAACCGGCGTTGTCGTTGCCCATGGCCAGGATGTTGCCGACGATGCCCAGGCGGTTCTGCTGCGCAAACGGCACCGGGGCGATGGCCGTGTTCAGGCGCAGCATCTCCGAGGGCGTGACCTTTTTCTGTTGGTTCACGCCCTTGATGCCGGTGAGGAAGGTGGTGACCAGGTCGGTGCGCGGGAAGTTGGTCGGCGCGATGCCTGGCATGGCCAACGCAATTTCCAGCAGGGCCGGCAGGGTGGGGTTCGTCACGTAGTCGGCAAATTGGCCATCGCCGCTGGGCTTGGAGCCATTGAACTTGTCTTTGTCCTTCAGGCCGATCACCACTTCATTCACCAGGGGCATGCCCAGGCGCGACACCTGCACCCACGCGCCGCCGGCCTTCTCGCTGGCATGGTGCCCGGCGGCCGGGTTGCCGTTGAGCAAGCGCGCCTGGCGCATGCTGGCGCTGGTCCAGCCGCCGATCACGTCGTCACCACCCTGGGTCAGGCAGCTCTTGTGCACTTCGAGTGACAGCGTGGTGACGTTCTTGTCGCCGATGGTGTTGGGCACGGCGTTGATCAGCGCCGAGTTGGTGATCACCGCCACCGGTGCATTCACCAGGTCGAAGATCGTGCCCAGGTTGACGGCAAACGGGTCCTGGCGCTGGCCGACGAACATCCTGGCCGGCATGTTGCAGCCGGGAATGTTGACGTTGTGGATGTGCTTGGCGGCATAGCCCGCGTAGTCAGGAATCGTCTTCACGCCGATGTTGTCCACCGGCTTGTCGAACGAGGTGCTGCCGTTGCTGGCGTTCGTCAGCACCTGGGCGCCGCCCTTGCGGCGGTCACCGCGCAGGAGGCTGACGGAATAGGTTTCGTGCAGGTTCAGGTTGGCGTCATTCACGTTCGCCACCTGGCCGGCCTGGATCAGCGGAATGGCAACCTGCTTGCCGCCGATGTTCAGGCTCACGCCCGCGCCATTGGCCGCCAGGGTGTTCTTGAAGCGGAACTGGAAGGTCAGGTCTTCCTTTGCGTCGCCGTCGTTGTCGATGTGAATCTCGTACAGCGCGTTGGCGTCCATCGAGAAGTAGTTCGGGCCGCCGTACGGGTCTTGCAGTGGGATGTAGTTGGCGATGACCGTCACGTAGTCACTGCGGCCGGGCTCGTAGCTGCGAAACATGTAGAAGTCGGTGGCATCGACCTTGGGCACGGTGGTGATGAAGGGCGCCTCGCGGTGGCTGGAGGCCAGTGCGCTGCCGCCGATCAGGCTGCTGGCCAGCAGGGCTGCCGCGGCGACGCGGCTCAATGGGTAACGAGTGTTCATGTGATCTCCTTCGAGCTGGGGGTAACGCATTGCTGCGTTGGACTCGATGCCGCAAACCGGCACCTGGGCCCACTTACGCAGCCCAGTCTCGATCGGATGAGCAGATTTCAAATCGGCCGCTGCGCCGCCGAAACAAGCGCGCCACGGCAGGCCGTGGCGCGGGTCAGAACAAGCGCGCCACGGCAGGCCATGGCGCGGGTCAAAACATGCGCGCCACGGCAGGCCGCGGCGCGGGTCAAAACAAGCGCGCCACGGCAGGCCGCGGCGCGTAGTGGCACGAAGGCAATTCAGATCTCAGATCTGCAGCTTGCCCAGCGACACGATCGGCCCCGTGGGTGCGCCGGTGGGTGAGCCCCCTTGCGGCTCAACGCTGACCGCAAAGGCCGCGGTGTCGAGCAGCAGTCTGGTCTTCAGCAAGGTGGTGGCGCCATCTGCGCGCACCAGGCCTAACGAACGAGGTGCGCCTTGAGCCGGCACGGCCCACAGTTCAAGCGCCCGCCCGGGTGACAACGTCAAGTCATTGAGCGGGCGCAGCACCAAGGCACGGCCATCGGCGCTGACGCTGGCCACGAAGCTGGCGTTCAGCGCCTGCGCCGCCTCGGGGTTGGCCGCCAGGATGGTGATCACAGGCGGCTGCGCCGGTGGCACCTGGTTCACCAGCACCAGCAGGGCCACCGCCGCCACGCTGCTCAGCGCGCTGAGGCCACGCCACAGGCTCAACTGCTGCCACCAGCGCGGGGCGGGTGCCTGATCAGCGAACAAGCGGGCCTCGATCCGCTGCCAAACGCGCGCCGGTGGCTTGACTTCAGGCACGCTGGTGCTCAGCGGCACCAGGCGCTCTTGCCACACCGCCACCGCCTGGCGCAGGGCTGGGTGCGCGCCGAGCAGAGCGTCGAAACGCCGCCGCGCCGCGCCGCGCAGGGTGCCCAGCACATATTCACTGGCCAGGCGGTCAGCAAGCTCGCGTCGGCCGTAGTCCATGTCAGTGGCGCCACGCCGCACCGGGGCGGCGGGTAAAAAATGCAGGGTGTGTGGTCATCTTATTTCCCACCGGCCAGCCCGGAACTCGGGTGTCCCAGGCATTCTTTCAAGGTCAACAGCGCACGGCGCACCCAGCTCTTGACCGTGCCCAAGGGCTGGTGCAACTGCTGCGCCACCTCGGCATGCGACAGCCCCTGGTAATAAGCCAGCGCCACGCACTGCTGCTGCTCGGGCTTGAGCTGGTCAACACAGCGCGTCACCGCCCGCGCCGCGGCGGCTTGTTGCAGCAGTTCCAGTGGGCCGGCGTCTTCGCTGGGCAGCGCGTCCAGCAGGTCGTCGTCATCGTCGCCGTCACGGGCCACGCGCGTGCTCGTGGTGGCCACTTCGGTCTTGCGGCGGCGCAGGCTGTCGATGGCGCGGTTGCGCGCAATGCTGGTCAACCAGGTCATGGGTTGGCTGCGTGCGGCCTCGAAGCCCTGCGCTGCCCGCCAGACATTGATGAACACTTCCTGCAACACGTCCTCCGCCTGAGCGCTGTTGGTGTTGATACGCAGGATGACGCCAAAAAGATGCGCATGCGTGGCACCGTACAGCGCTTCGAAGGCCTGGCGATCGCCAATTGCTACACGCGACAGCAGTTGTGCCAGGGCAGTGCTGCGCTCGCTCCAGGCTGGCGTGGGGGGGCTCATGTCATGGGATGGTGTGTGTTCGCAGGGCGAGTATGGCGTGCGCGCGCTGCGGCTCGCCGCGCGGCCTTGGCCAATTCGGGGTCATGCATCCACGGCGCAGCGGCGTGCGTAGCCGCTGCCCACAGGCTGGGCGGCTGGCGGGCACGGCCCGCGGCTGCACGGCCTTCAACCCCGCCCCTTCCAGGGCACCAGGCGGCGCTCCACCCAGCGCATGAACAAATCGAACAAGTAGGCCACGACACCGATCACGATGATGCCCATGACGACGATGTCGGTGCGCAGGAAGTTGCTCGCATTCAGCACCATTTGCCCCAGGCCCACGTTGGCGGCCACCATTTCGGCGGCCACCAGGGTGGTCCAGCCGAAGCCGATGGCCACGCGCATGCCGACCAGAATTTCGGGCAACGCCGCCGGCAGCACCACATGGCGCACCACCTGGGTGTAGCTGGCGCCCATGGAATACGCGGCGTTGATCTGCTCTTGCGCCGCGCTCTTCATGCCCGAACGCGCGGCCAGCGCCAGCGGGGCAAAGCAGGCCAGGAAGATGAGCAGCACCTTGGGCAACTCGTCGATGCCGAACCAGATGATGATCAGCGGCAAGTAGGCCAGTGGCGGCAACGGGCGATAGAACTCGATGGGCGGGTCGAAGATGCCGCGCGCCACGCGGCTCATGCCCATCGCAATGCCGATGGGCACGGCGGTTAACACGGCGAGCAAGAAGGCCGCGGCCACGCGCAGCAGGCTGGCCAGCAGGTGCTGCCACAAGGGCTTGTCATTGGCCGTGCCGTTGACGTATTCCATGAACTGCTGCGCCACGGCTTGCGGGCTGGGCAGGAACAGGGGCTTGATCAACCCGGCGGCGGTGATGCCCCACCACAGCAAGAACAGCGCCGCGATGGTGGCCACGCTGATGGCCGCGCTGGCGCCTTCGCCCGGCGTTCGGAACGAACTGGTTTTCTGTGCTTCAGGCATTGGCGATCTCAGTGGCGCGCTGGTGCACGTGGGCCAGCACCTCTTCGCGCAGGGCAATGAAGTCGGGGGCTGACTTCACCGCGCGCGCATCGCCCGTGGCCAGGAAGCGGCGCGAAAACGGCAGATCTTCATAAGTGTGCGTGATGCGCCCCGGCCGCGGGCTCATCAACACCAGCCGCGTGCCCAGGAACAGCGCCTCTTCCACCGAGTGGGTGATGAAGAACACCATCTTGTGCGTGGCCGCCCAGGCCTTGAGCACGATCTCCTGCACATGTTCGCGGGTGAAGGCGTCGAGCGCGCCCATGGGCTCGTCCATCAACAACACCGCCGGGTCATTGGCCAGCGCGCGCGCAATGCCCACGCGCTGCTGCATGCCGCCGGAGAGTTCATACACGGCGTGCGCGCCATAACCGGCCAGGCCCACCAGGGCGAGCTTGTCTTCGGCCACTTGCGCGCGCGTGGCGGCATCCACGCCGCGCAGGCGCAAGCCCAGTGCCACGTTGTCTCGAACGTTAAGCCAGGGCATCAGGGCATGTTTTTGAAAGACCACGCCGCGTTGCGCGCCGGGGCCGCTCACGGCTTGGCCGTCGAGCATGATGCTGCCCGTGGTGGGCGGCAAAAAGCCTGCTATGCAGTTCAGTAGCGTGGTCTTGCCGCAGCCCGATGCGCCCAGGGCGACGACGAACTCACCGCCCTCAATGCGCAGATTGACGGGCGCCAACGCATGCAGCGCGCCGCCCTTGACGGCGTAGTGGACGCTGACGTCTTTGAGATCAAGTGTGGACATGGCCAAATCGAAAGAAGAAGGGAGCGGGCCATTTGCCGGCCGGCTCCCTCATGGCGCTTGCTCGCCCTCTTCAGCGAGCGGGGGTTGTCATTTCGCCATGGCCTTCTTCACATAGGCATCCGTCACGAAAACGCCGTAGTCGGGCTTCACTTCCTGGATGCGCCCTTGTTCCTTCAGGAACTTGGCGGTTTCCGCCATGGCCTTGGCGGCGCCGCCGCCGAGCCACTTCGCGCCCATTTGCTCTTGCGCGGTGGGGTAGACGTACAGCGCCATGGCGGCGGGCACGTCTTTCGCATCGGCCTTGGTCCACTTGGCCACGGCCTTCACCTCGGCGGAGTCGGCCGTCCATTTGGCCTTGTTCGCGCGATAGGCGTTGTCGGCCTTGTTCAAAGCCTGCACCAAGGCCACCATGAAGCCTTCATTCGCCGCGGCCCACTTGGCATTCACGATCAAGCCATCGAACGTGGGGTAACCCTGGGCGCCGATGCTCTTGCTGCTGGCAATGGTCTTGCCGTTGCCCTTGATCTTGGACAGCACCGGGTCCCAGATGAAGGTGGCGTCGATGTCGCCGCGCTCCCAGGCCGCGGCAATTTCAGGCGGGCGCATGTTCATCACGTTCACGCTCTTGGCATCCACGCCTTCGAGCTTCATGGCCGCCATCAACTGGTAGTGCGCCGTGCTGACGAACGGCGTGGCGACCTTCTTGCCCTTCAGGTCCTTGACGCTGTTGATGCCGCTGCCGTTGCGCGCGATCAGCGCTTCGGCGTCGGCAATGTCATCAAGAATCCAGAACAGCTTGATGTCCTGGCCCTGGCTGGCCGCCGCCGTGAGCGGGCTGGAGCCGGCCTCGCCGATGTGCACGTCGCCACTGGCCATGGCCTTGATCACGTCACCGCCGCCGCCGAACATGCGCCAGTTGATCTTGTAGCCGGTGGCCTTTTCCAGCTCACCGCTTTCCATCACGGTGCGCCAGGGCACCAGCATGTCCTGGTGCGCGAACGTCACTTCCTTGGTCTGGGCCAGCGCCGCGCCGGCCAGGCTGAACAGGGCCACCGCGGTGGCGAGCAAGCGTTGAGTCGTCATGACACCCCTCTATCGTTAACGTGATGAAATAACCCGGCCCCGGCATTCATGCCGCGCCCGAACCGATGGTGGCCCCGCCGTCGATCACCAGCGTGTGCCCGGTGGTGAAGGCGCCCGCTGCAGAGGCCAGGAACACGGCCGCGCCGGCAATCTCTTGCGGCGTGCCGATGCGCTTCAGGCTGGCACTGGCCGAGGCACGCTTGAGCGTGGCGGGGTCGTCCCACAGCGCCTTGGCGAAATCGGTCTTGATCAGCCCTGGCGCAATGCAGTTCACGCGCACCCCGCGCGGGCCGTATTCATCGGCCAGGTTGCGCGCCAGCGCCATGTCGGCCGCCTTGGAAATGCCGTAGGCGCCCAGCACCGTGGTGGCGCGCAGGCCGCCGATGCTGGAGATGATGGTGATCGAGCCTTCGCCGCGTTCCAGCATCTCGGGTACAACCATTGAAATCAGCCAATGGTTGCTCACGATGTTGTTGTCGAGGATCTTGCGGAACTGCTCGTCGCTGATGCCGGCCATGGGCCCGTAGTACGGGTTGCTGGCGGCGTTGCACACCAGCGCGTCGATGCGGCCGAAGACGCGCCGGGTTTCATCCACCAGGTGTTGCAGACCTTCCTTCGATGCGATGTTCGCTGCCACCGCAATGGCCGTGCCCGCACCGTGCCGCGCGTTGATGGCCGCAGCCACTTCGTCGCAGGCCGGCTGCTTGCGGCTGGAAACGACCACCCGCGCACCCTGCACCGCCATTTCTTCGGCAATGGCCTTGCCGATGCCGCGCGATGAACCGGTGATGAGGGCGACCTTGCCCGCCATATCGAAGAGAGACATGTGTGGCCTATTGAGTTGGAGGGTTGGCGTTGGCTCAAGTCTTCGAGGCTGCGAAGTATCGGCGTTGCGGGTCTTGTGGGCTGGAACCGATCTCGCGCACCAAGCCCCGTTCAACCAGCGCAGCCAGGCGGGTGCGGGCCGTGCGTGGCGTGCGCTGGATGTGCGCGGCGACCTCGTTGGTAGAGCGCCCGGTACCGGCTGCCAAGAGATTGAGCACCGCTTGGTCAAGGTCGTCGGGCTTTGTTCCCTGGCCGCGCACAGTGCCGAGTGTGACGCGAAAGCGCGCGCCGATTTCTTCCAGCTTGGGCGGCGGCAAGCCGGCGCCGCTGCACGCAGCGCTCATGCGCTGGATGCCGCTGCCCCACTGTTCAATCAAGCCCAGTTCATGGAACACGCGGCCGATGACGCGGTTGCGCAACTTCGACACGCCAGCGCGAATATCGTCCACCGTCAAGCCCGCGGGCAAGAGGCCGGGGTTCTCGATCTCAACGCGGTCGTCGAAGATGGCCAGGCGCAACGGCGCGCCGCGCTGCGCGTAGTCGGCATGCACCACCGCATTGATGATGGCTTCGCGCAAGGCCACCGGCGGCAGGCTCCAGGTTTCGGTTCGGCGTATGGCGCCAATGTCATAGCCGTGCAGGCCGTGCTTGTTCACGAACGCAATGGCCGCCTCCACCACCGCAGGCAGCGGGCCGTGCAGCGCGGCCGAGTCAACCAGACGGGCTTTGTCTGTGCCCGCGAAGCGCCCGGCCTGCACCCAGGCATCCGGGAAATGGTCCGCCCGGTCACGGCCAAAGAGCAAGACCCCGCCCACGGAGGGCACCTTGCGGCCCTGGTGCGCCACCAGCAGGCGCAGGGTCGTCAAATCGCCGCGGCGCAATTTGCGCAGCCTGGCAAAGCACTCTGAAGCGGCTGCGAAGTCGAGCGCTTCAGAGTCGAGTTCGGGCATGGCTTGTTCATCAAAGGCCTGGCCCAGGGCGGAACGTTTGAGTTCGGCAACCATGGCGTCATCGGCCCGCCGGTTGGTGGAGCCCACGCGCACGAAGACACCGGCTTGCGTACCCGCCGCCTTGACGCAGTGCGGACGGCTGGGGCTCGGGTACACCTGCACGGCCAGCACATGAGTCTTGCGCCAGGGCAGGATGTCAATGTCAGGCAGCAGGCGCGGTGCGATGCCATCGCTCAACAGGTTGGCCAGGCGTTCTTCCATGGCCAAGGGGTCGGCCACGCCGCGCACGTGGCGAGTGCCGTCTTCTACGCCGATCAAGATCGTGCCCCCGGCCGTGTTGGCCAGCGCGACCACCGAGCGCAGCACGCCCGCGGCAGAAGAAAGATCGCGCTTGAATTCAAGAGTCTTGCCTTCGGTGCGCTTCAACAGGTCAGCCAGCAACATTCTATGAAGTCTACTCTGAAGCGATTTTCTCGATCACGCTTCAGAGTAACTTGCTGCCTGGGCGCCCGCAGTGGCCTACAGGCCCTTGAGCACGTTGCGCAGCTTGGTCACGATCTCATCGAGGTGCTTGTCTTCCATCACCAAAGGCGGGGCCACGATCAATGAATCGCCCGTGTTCTTCAGGTTCAGGCCGGTGTCGTACAAGCGCTTTTGCGCCTCGTGGCCGCGCGCGCCGGGCGCGCCGCTGGGGGCCACTTCCACCGCAGCCATCATGCCGATGGAGCGAATGTCGGTGACCACCGGGCAGTCGCGCAGGCCGTGCATGGCGGCCATGAAGGCCGGGCTCATGGCGGCGGCGCGTTCGATCAAACGTTCCTTGGCAAAGATGTCCATCATCGCCAGGCCCGCCGCGCACGAAGCCGGGTGGGCCGAATAGGTGTAGCCGTGGAAAAACTCCACGCCCTGGGCCGGGCCGGCGTTGGTGATGGTGTCGTAAATGCCCTGCTTGGCCGCCACCGCGCCCATGGGCTGCGCGCCGTTGGTCAGCGCCTTGGCCATGGTCATCAGGTCGGGGGTCACGCCAAACGCCTGCGCACCGAACGCCGCGCCCATGCGGCCCCAGCCGGTGATGACTTCGTCGAACACCAGCAAGATGCCGTTGGCGTCGCAAATTGTGCGCAAACGGTTGAGATAACCTTTCGGCGGCGGCAGGCAACCGAACGAGCCGGCCGTGGGCTCGACGAACACGGCCGCGATGTTTTCGCCGCCGTACAGGTTGCAAAAGCGTTGCAGGTCATCCGCCAGGTCGGCGCCGGTTTCGGGCTGGCCGGGAACGAACTTGTGTTCAGGTAAAGCGGTGTGGCGCATGTGATAAACGCCGGCCAACCCCACACCAAAGGTGCGCCGGTTGTTCACCATGCCGGCCAGAGCCACGCCGCCCATGTTCACGCCGTGATAAGCCCGCTCACGTGAAATGAACAGTTGACGCTGCGGCTGGCCTGCGGCGCGGTGGTAGGCCAGGGCCATCTTCATGGCCGTGTCGATCGCCTCGGAGCCCGAGTTGGTGAAGAACACCCGGTTCATGCCTTCGGGCGTGTAGGCCGCCACGCGCTCGGCCAGTTCGAACGCCTTGGCGTGGGCACGCAGGAACGGTGCGGTGAAGTCCAGCGTCTGCAGTTGCTGGTACACGGCCTGCGCGATCTCTTCGCGGCAGTGGCCGGCGGCCACGCAGAACAGGCCGGCTGAGGCGTCGATCACCTCGCGCCCGTCGGGCGTGTAGAAGTACATGCCCTTGGCGCGCGCAAACAGGCGCGGCTCGGCCTTGAATTCCTTGTTGGCAGAAAAGGGCATCCAGTAAGGCTGCAAGGTGGTGGCAACTTGAGGTTCGGCGTGGCCCATGGCGCATCCTTTGCGGGTGAGGTGGCAAGGCGGCAATGGTGCCGCAATTCAAGCCCGCGAGTCTTGCCTGTGTTGCACGGCGCGCCTGCCGGGGTTTGCACCAATCCTGGGCGGCACATACTTGCCCGCTGCCCGCTGCCCACTGCGCCGCCGCACCCCACCATGGCCACCATCGCCCACCGCACCATTGTTTACGCCGCGCGCAGCATCATCACCATGAACCCGGCTTGCCCGCGGGCCAGCCATGTGGCGGTGCGCGATGGGCGCATCCTCGGTGCGGGCAGCCTGCCCGAACTGGCCGGCTGGGGCGCGCACGAGCTGGACGAGCGCTTCAAAGGCAAGGTGCTCATGCCCGGCCTGGTGGAAGGCCACAGCCACTTGATGGCCGGCACGCTGTGGCGCTACACCTACTGTGGCTACTTTGATTTGGCCGACCCCGATGGCCGCGTGTGGCGCGGCGCCAAAAGCCTGGACGCCGTGGTGGCCGCGCTCAGCCAGGCCGCCACGCACGGCATTGGCCCCGTCACCGGTTGGGGCTTCGACCCGATCTATTTCGGCGCCAAGCGCTGCACGCGCGAAGACCTCGATCGCGTCAGCGCCAAGCGCCCGGTGGGTGTGATGCACGCCAGCGGCCACATCCTGAACGTCAACACCGCGGCGCTGCTGGCGCTGGGTTATCTGCGCACCGGCATCAGCCACCCCGGCATGCCGCTGGGCGCCGATGGCCTGCCCAGCGGCGAACTCAAGGGCCCGGATGCCATGGGCGCCGCGCTCACCGTGGTGGGCCTGAACCGGAATTTCCTGTCGGGTGACGAAGCGGGCATACGCGCCTTTGGCAAGCTGTGCGTGCGTGCCGGCGTGACCACCGCCACCGACCTGGCCGCCACGCTGGGCGATGATGAATTGGCCACGCTGCTGGCCACCACCGCTGCGCCAGACTTCCCGGCCCGCCTGGTGCCGCTGCTGCGCATGATCGGCATGAAGCCGACTGACGCCGTGGCCCGCGCCGTGGCACTGCGCACCCGCAGCACCGACGCTGTGCGCTTGGGTGCCATCAAAGTGGTGGCTGATGGTTCCATCCAGGGCTTCTCGGCCCGCCTGCGCTGGCCGGGCTACTACAACGGCGCGCCCAACGGCCTGTGGTACACCGCGCCCGAAGCCATCCGCGAGTGCTACGCGCTGGCCCTGGCGCAAGGCGTGCAGGTGCACACCCACACCAACGGCGATGAAGCCACCGCATTGGCGCTGGACTGCATGGAGCAGGCCCTGCGCACCCAGCCCGCGCGCGACCACCGCTTCACCCTGCAACATGTGCAAATGGCCGATGCGGCCCAGTTCCGCCGCATGAAGATGTTAGGCCTGTGCGCCAACCTGTTTGCCAACCACCATTTCTATTGGGGCGACCAGCACCGTGCCATCACCTTGGGGCCCGAGCGCGCACAGCGCATGAACGCCTGCGCCACCGCGCTGCGCGAAGGCGTGCCGCTGGCCATTCACAGCGACGCGCCCATCACCCCGCTGGCGCCGCTGTTCACCGCCTGGTGCGCTGTGAACCGGCTCACCGCCAGCGGCGCGGTGCTGGGCGAACATGAACGCATCGGCGTGGAAGATGCGCTCAAGGCCATCACCCTGGGTGCGGCTTACACGTTGAAGTTAGACGGTGAAGTCGGCTCCATCGAATGCGGCAAGCGGGCCGACTTTTGCGTGCTCGAAGACGACCCGCTGGCGGTGGCGCCCGAAGCACTGAAAGACGTGAAAGTGTGGGGCACGGTGCAGGGCGGGCGGGTGTTCGCCGCATGAACGTGGCATGAGCGTGGCATGAGCGTGGCATGAGCGCGGCATGAGCAGGGCACAGGCAGCGGCCGGCGCCACGGTGCCGGTCATCGTCATCGGCGGCTACCTGGGTGCTGGCAAAACGACGCTGGTGAACCACTTGTTGCGCCATGCCGGCGGCCAGCGCATCGCCGTGCTGGTGAACGATTTTGGTGACCTCGCCATTGATGCTGACTTGATTGAAGGCCAGCAGGAAGATGTGATCGCTGAGGTGCTCGCCATATCCGGCGGCTGCGTGTGTTGCAGCTTCGGCGCCGACTTGGTGGGCAGCTTGAGCAAGGTGGTCGCGCGCCAGCCCGCGCCCGATGTGGTGCTGATCGAAACCAGCGGTGTCGGCCTGCCCGCTGCCGTGGCAAGCACGGCGGCGTTGGCCCCAGGCGTGCAGGTGGCCGGCATCGTCGTGCTGGCCGATGCGCACAGCTTGTGCGAACGCGCGGCTGATGCCTACATGGGCGACACCGTGCGCCAGCAACTGTGCGCGGCGGATGTCATCGTGCTCAACAAATGCGAGCTGCTGGCGCCGCAAGCGCTGGCTGAACTGCACACCTGGCTGGCCGCGGTGGTGCCTGCTGCGCCGGTGGTGAACGCCGTGCAGGCGCAAGTGCCGGTTGAGTTGGTGTTGGGCGTTCGAGTGCTGCCACGCAGCGTGCTTGACGAAACAACCTGGCAGCCCACTGGCCGCATCGCCGCGCCCGCGGCGTCGAAGTTCGACAGCCACAGCCTGCGTTTCGATCTGGCGCAAAACGTGCCCGCATGGGCGCAGCGCTTAACCGCGCCAAACAGTGGCGTGCTGCGTGCCAAGGGCGTGCTGCGTGGGCTGGACGGGCGCAGTTGGGTGGTGCAGGTGGTGGGCCGGCGCGCCAGCATCGAGCCTGCGCTGCGCGAAGCCCGTGGGGGCGGGGAACTGGTCATCATCGGCTTGCGCGGCGTTGCGCCGATCTGGAGCCCAGCATGAACCAGCCCATGCGCGCGTGGGCCTGCTCTCACCATCCTTGAAGTTGCACGCGCCTTCGTTGGTCGTGGGGAACGTGGCGATGTGGCGGCCTGCGCTGCGCGGGTCGGCCACCAGCTCGGCCACAGGAAAGGCCGGCCAGGGCTCTTCGTTTGCAAGGGGTGCAGCGCCCTCGCGCAGCAGCCAGTAGATGCGCGCATAGCAGCGGCCCGTGCGGTAGGCAGCCACGAACTGGTCGAAGTGGCCGTTTTCGCGATTCGGTGAAACCCTCGCCCTGGGCCACGATGGCGGGCAGTCTGCGCAGGGCGTCGGCGCGGCTGGCCACGGGCCTGACGATCAGGTCGCGGTCGTAGGCATCCCATTCCGGCGAGCTGATTGCCACCAGCCAGAGGCCAGCCCGCCAGGCCCTGGGCGAGCAGTTGAACCGGGGCGTGCTGCAACGCCTGGGTGCGGCGATCGGCATGCTGGGCTGAGCTGTGCGCGGCGCGCCATGCGCGGCATCACGGCCCCAGATTGTCTTGCGCGACCGCACCGTTGATGTTGTTGCCCCAGCACATTGGCAGCCCGGCCAGCGTGATGCCGCAACTGGCCGTGCCGCCGGCTTGCAGCGTGCGATAGCGGTGGCCGCCGGCCAAGGCCACGGGCACCTTGCTTTCAGCCTCGGTGCCGCTGCCAGTCAGTGCCGCCGGGCCCCAGCACCAGGCCGTGCCGTTGCCGGTCAAGCCGCAAGCATGTTGGTAGCCGACCGAAAGGCTGGCAAAGACATGGCCGCCCGCCACGGCAACGGGCACGTCGCTGTGGGCCCCGAGCGCGCCGTCGCCGAGCGACAGCGCAAAGCCCCAGCACCAGGCCGCGCCTGCCGCCGTGAGGCCGCAATTGAAATTGCCGCCGACTGCCAGTGAAGTGAACCGGTGGCCGCCCGCCACCATGCCTGGCACCAACCCCGCGCCCGAAACGCCCCGCCCCAGTACGCCATAGGGGTTGCGCCCCCAGCACCAGGCCTGGCCCGTTGCGTCGAGGCCGCAAGCATGGTTCGAGCCCGCGCCGATCGACGTGAAGGGCCGTGCTGCCAGCACCTGCACCGGCACATTTGAACCGTTGGTTGTGCCATTGCCCAGGCCGCCGCTGTCGCCCGGCCCCCAGCACCAGGCGGTGCCGGCAGCGTCGAGTGCGCAGCTGAGCAGGCCGTCGCTGCCAGCGTCGACATCAACAAAGCGGTGGCCGCCGGCGATGGCGACAGGTGTGGCGCTGTTCAGCCTTTGCCCATTGCCCAATTGGCCGCCAGCGCCGAAGCCCCAGCACCAGGCTTGCCCGGCCAGGTCAATGCCGCAACTGTGCAGCCGCGACGGGCTGAGTTGCGCAAAGCGTTGTGGGGGCTGTGCTCGTACCGGCTGCCAGGTGCAGGCCACCATGCCGCTGGTGCAGGACTTGGGGGTGGGTGCGCCGAGTTGGCCGTGCTCGTTGTTGCCCCAGCACCAGGCTTCACCGCCCGGCGTGAGCATGCAGCTTGAGTCGTAGCCTTGCGCCACGCGATTGAAGGCCAGCGTGGTCGTGATCAGCATCGGTTCGAGGTAGATCTGGCGCTCAAGTGGGCTGAGTTCTCGGTATGGATCCGCGCCGCCACAACCGGTCAGAAGCAAGATCAGTAGAAAGGTTTCGGCGACAGGCACGGTGCGGCGAGCGCGTTGACTCATGATGACCTGCGGTGTTGTGGTGAATCAGAAATGGGGCCGGGCGGGCAAAGCGTGTTCAATGGCGGGCAGGCCGGTGGCCCCTGACGTCTATTCAGCAAACCCGCCGCTCAGCGCCCCACCCTCCACATGCCAGCGCAACATGCCGCCGCCCAGGTTGGCCACCTGTTTGAAGCCGGCCTTTTGCAGCATCGCCACCGCGCGCGCCGAACGGGCCCCCGAGCGGCACACGGCCACCACGGGGCGGTTGGCATCAAGCTCGCCACTGCGCGCATCCAGCTCACCCAATGGCAGTGAGACGGCGCCCGGAATGTGGCCCAGCGCACCGGTGAATTCGTCGTGCTCGCGCACATCCAGCACCTGCACCCGGCCACGCACATCTTCCAAGGCACGGGGTTCGATTTCCCACAGCCCGCTGAAGGCCAGGCGCAGTGCGGCCCAGGTTTGCTCGGGCGGTGGCGCCAGGCCGTCAGCCGGCTCGCCGCAGCGCAGGTTGGCCGGCACGGCGCGGTCGATCTGCTTGGGGTGCGGCAGGTTCAGGTTTTGCATGTAACCCACGAAGTCAGCCTCGGCGGCTTCACCACCTAACCGGGGGTTGAAGCGGCGCTCTTCTTCCACGCTGGTGGCGGTGATGCCGTTGTAGTCGTGCGCCGGGTACAGCAGGCAGTGTGCAGGCAGCGTGAACAGGTGCTGGTGCACCGAGCCGTACAAGGCGCGCGCGTCGCCTTGCTGGAAGTCTGTTCGGCCGCAGCCGCGGATCAACAGTGCATCGCCCGTGAAGGCGCGGCTGGCATCGTCGAGCACATAGCTCAGGCAGCCGTTGGTGTGGCCGGGGGTGGCACGCACTTCAACATGGCGCGGCCCGAACGCGATGCGGTCACCGTGCACCAGTGCCCGATCCGCCCCACTGGCCTGCGCCGCCGCCGCCAGCGCGATGCGGCTACCCAGGCGCTGGCGCAGCAGCCAGGCGGCGGTGACGTGGTCGGCGTGAACATGGGTTTCAAGCGTCCACTTCAACGTGAGGCCGAGTTCGCGGATCAGCGCGGCGTCGCGCTGCACTTGCTCGAACACCGGGTCGATCAACAAGCACTCGCCGCTGCGCAAGTCGCCCAGCAAGTAGGTGTAGGTGGACGAGGCGGCGTCGAAGAGTTGTCTGAATATCAGCATGGGTTGGATTTGAAGCCACCGGCGGGTGGTGCGTCAATCCTCCAGCAGCCGCACCTTCACGCTGCGCCCCTTGACCTTGCCCGCGCCCAGCTTGCGCAGCGCCTGCGCCGCCACGCCCGCACGCACCGCCACGTAAGTGGAAAACTCGTTGACGTTGATCTTGCCGATATCAGTGCCAGCAAAGCCCATGTCCTTGGTCAGCGCACCCAGCACATCGCCCGGGCGGATTTTTTCCTTGCGCCCGCCCACGATCTGCAGCGTGCTCATGGGTGGCATCAGCGGCTCGTTGCTCGTGCTGCTCAATTCACTCAATGGTTTCCACTGCGAGCTGAAGTTGGCGGCCTGTTCGATCTGCCCCACGCGGCCCATTTCATCCAGGCTGGCCAGACTGAAGGCCCAGCCCGACTCATCGACCCGCGCAGTGCGGCCGATGCGGTGGGTGTGGGTGGCGGCGTCGGGCGTGATGTCGACATTGATCACCGCTTCAAGCTCTTTGATATCGAGCCCGCGCGCCGCGATGTCGCTGGCCACCAGCACGCTGCAACTGCGGTTGGCAAAACGCACCAGCACCTGGTCGCGTTCGCGCTGGTCCAGGTCACCATGCAATTCAAGCGCGGCAAAACCCTGGGCGCGCAGCACCTGCACCAGTTCACGGCAGCGCTGCTTGGTGTTGCAAAACGCCAGCGTGCTCACCGGCCGGTAATGGTTGAGCAGCAGCGAAACCGCATGCAGGCGTTCGTCTTCACGCACTTCAAAAAAGAGCTGGCGGATCTTGGTGGTGGCGTGCGCCTCCAGCAATTTAACTTCCTTGGGCGTGCGCATGAAGGCGGCACTGAGCTTGGCGATGCCTTCGGGGTAGGTGGCTGAAAACAGCAGGGTCTGGCGCTGCACCGGGCACTGTTTGATGACGGTGGCGATGTCATCGAAGAAGCCCATGTCGAGCATGCGGTCGGCTTCGTCAAGCACCAGGGTGTTCAGCGCGTCGAGCTTCAGGCTGCCGCGTTCAAGATGGTCCATCAAGCGGCCCGGCGTGCCCACCACGATGTGCGCGCCATGCTCCAGGCTGGCCAGCTGCGGCCGCATGGTGGCGCCGCCGCACAGGGTGAGCACCTTGATGTGGTCTTCAGCGCGCGCCAGGCGGCGCAGTTCCTGCGTCACCTGGTCTGCCAGCTCGCGCGTGGGGCACAGCACCAGGGCTTGCACGGCCGGGTTTCCCAATTTCGTGCGCGGGTTCAGGTTGGCCAGCAAGGCCAGCGCGAAGGCGGCGGTCTTGCCGCTGCCGGTTTTGGCCTGGGCGATGAGGTCGTGCCCGGCCAGGGCCAGCGGCAGGCTGGCGGCCTGGATCGGCGTCATGCTGTCGTAGCCCAGGCGTTGCAGGTTTTCCAGCGTGGGCGGTGAAAGGGGCAGGCTGCTGAACGGCGCAGCGGGGGGTGAGGCGAGGGCAGGTGAATTCATGCGCGATTATCGAGAGGCCGCTCGTGCGAACCTGGCCAAGCCCCGGCCCGATCAAAATGCACGAATGAAACCACCCGAACGCTTGCTGCCATTGATCGACGAAGGTTTGATCGACAGCGTGGTGCGCCAGCTCATGAGCGGCAAGGAAGCCGAGGTCTTCGTGGTGCGCTGTGGCGACGACACACGCTGCGCCAAGATCTACAAGGCCGCCACCCACCGCAGCTTTCGCCAGGCGGTGGACTACACCGAAAACCGCAAGGTCAAGAACACCCGCCAGGCCCGCGCCATGGCCAAGGGCACGCGCTTTGGCAAGCAGGCGCAAGAAGCGGCGTGGCAAAGCGCCGAGGTGGATGCCCTGTACCGCCTGGCCGGCGCCGGCGTGCGCGTGCCCAAGCCGTATAACTTTCATGACGGCGTGCTGATCATGGAACTGGTGTGCGACGAGCATGGCGACGCCGCCCCGCGGCTGAACGACGTGGCCTTCACGCCCGTGCAAGCGCGCGCCCACCATGCCACGCTGCTGCAAGAAGTGGTGCGCATGCTGTGCGCGGGCGTGGTGCACGGCGACTTGTCTGAATTCAACGTCTTGCTCAGCGCCGACGGCCCGGTGATCATCGACCTGCCGCAGGCGGTGGACGCCGCCGGCAACAATCACGCCCTGCGCATGTTGTTGCGCGACGTGGCTAATCTCAAACATTACTTTGGCCGCTTTGCGCCCGAGATCTTGAGCACGCAATATGGGCCGGAGATTTGGCATCTGTTCCAGCGTGGCATGTTGCTGCCCGATTCGCCATTGACCGGCCGGTTCGAAGTGAAGCACGCGCCGGTGGATTTGCGCGCGGTGATGCGCGAGATTGATGATGCGCGGGCGGATGAGGCGGCGCGGGTGTTGCGCATGCAAGTGGTGAACTGACGCGCCATGATTTCAGCGGCACCGCATAACGTGGCCCGTTGTTAATCAGGCGGCGTCTTTATTAGCCGTCGCGCGCGTCTGTGCGCACCTGCATAAGGCGCTGTTTCATTGGGCAACAAATACAAGCCGATCCGTATCGGTAGCCTTACGTGTCGCACCAGGCACGATGCCCTCAACAGATGTCGTCAGCACGTTTTTTCCGCTCTTCAGTGTGCTATCAGGTGCCAACTCAAGCAGCACACGTCGGCGGTTGCTGGCCATCGTAATGAATTGGCTGGTGATATCTATTCCATTCAAGACTGCACGGAAAGTTGATTGATGGACGGTTTCACCATTTTGACCAAATAAAATATCAACCAAAATTGGAGATCTATATATACTATTGTCTTTGATTGTTGTAAATACTAAGAATCCATCGACGGCCGGCCTGCGCCCACCGTTAAATAATGCTTCGTTAAATGCAGGCGCTTCAACGGTTCCCTTGTATGCCCTTTCAGGATACGCTGGTAAATCAGGCGGTTGACCGGTTGGGAAGTCAATCCCTTCGACTGGCGTAGGTACCCATCCAGTTGCATAGAATACTCCAGAGATTGGTGGATAGGCACTTTGATATGAAAATCCAGATAGTGCTTGTCCTGGTTTGATTTGATAAATACTTGGAACACTTCGTCCATCATCTGCGCTGCCGCTTTGATTAATCATGCCTTCCTCGTCGCAGGCGCACCAGATGATCCTATTTCCGGCGCTCGTATTTAATGCCCACCAGCCACGAGGTGATTTAATATTCAATATTGTTGCGCCTCGTAATGGAATATCAATACTAACTAATTCTTGTGTCGCGTCTGCGTAATTTGTAAGAATGTAAGCGTATGTAAATAAGCCGCTGTTTTTGTCATAAGTAACATTCACTGAGGCGCTGATGTTTACTTTGTTCGGCAACTCTATTCCCGAAGTTGCGTTACAAGAGAAGAATATGAAAATCAAAAGAGAAAACAGTTTTTTCATAATAAAAGTCTCCTATTGAAAAGTGGTGTCTCACTCTTTTGTTTGAAATTCTATTATATGTAAGTGTGATGAATGTGGATATGTGGCTCCTACTATGCCTACGATGATCAGCATTTGATCGAACTTGGTGCGACGTGTATTCAATATTTTGATATCTGCAATCACACCAATTCGATGCTCGCTGTGCGCAGGCGCCCAAGTATTATCTATATCGAATAGCCCGCCTTTTTCTAAACTCATGTCATCTATTAATAGTCTTCCTGAAGCAGTACCACTATATTCTAGAAAGTAGAGCAATGCAGCAGCTTGAAGCTTGGCGTTAAATTCAGAAGTGCCCCAATGGTTTGAGTAATGTATTGATGAAACCCTTGGCATGCCATAACTGCCTGTCAGCTCATAAATGGGTGACGGCTCAAGATTTTGTAAACCACCGATCGCTGTGGTAAACGAATAGAATTGCCCAGGATAACAATAAAACCCATTAGGCCCCGAACAACTTCCATCCGAATACACGACGCCAGAGACTTCAGGTGCGGTGTATTGGATGTTCAAGTCCAGACCAGAAGGCCCGGTATTGCCAGAGTATTTAGACAAACTGCCCTTGGGCCGATCCGACGAGTCATGGTCATGTCCGCCGCTCATGGGCTGGTGGCGCAGGGCGTCTAGTGAAATGTCGACATTGGGGACGATCAACCCTGTGGCCGTGTCGTATGCAAAGACCGTCCAGTTGTATACGGATACCCGCTTCGGGTTCAACGAAGAATTACTGGGTATGGCGATGAACGGGGTGGGCACTTCGCCGGGTGCCGCGGCCATGACTTGAGGCGCTTCGCCTGAAGGCGAACGTATCTGGTCAGCCCGGGCTGGTTTGGCCGACGCGACCCACTCGGTCGGCACCAGGCCAATCGTCATCTGATAGCCCTGTGCGGCACAGGCGCAGAGTGCCGCCATCCCGGCCACCAAGGCCTTGAAAATTGAATGCGTTGACATGAGGTTCCTCGCCTGACATGGAGTTAAATCACGCTGCTGCATCGGCTCACAAGGTGTAGCCATCAATGCCAGCAGCACATGACATACAAGGCTTCTGAGTGGCCCTTTCGCGCGGTGTCATTAGCTTCCCCCCCCCCAAGGTGCCGTCAACCCCTAGCTTTGACACATTCGCGTGCCGTGATGCGTGAGATTGATGATGCGCGGGCAGATGGGGCGGCGCGGTGGTTGCGGATGCAGGTAGTGAACTAACCATCCGCGGCTTTACCGGGAGATGGTTACTCGGCTACTCGGCAACGAACTCGATTCGATCTGTGTCGATCAACCTTTTGGACCCACCAGAAACGACACCTTCGACTGTGGTGACGAGCACGTTTTTTCCGTGCTTGAGGGGGCCGGCCGGCGCCATGGTGAGCACGGCACGGCGGTGGTGGGCGGCCGTGGTGACGAAGCGGTCTGAAATGTCAACGTCATTCAACATGGCGCGGAAACTGGACTGATCCACCACTTCGCCGTTTTGGCCGAAGACAATGTCAACTGCCATGGGCGCCTTGTGCAGCGTGGCGTGGCGCAAGCTTGGAAACACCAGAAACCCGTCTACAGCCGGTTTGCGCCCACCCGATGGCAGTGCTTCATTTCGCGCTGGCGCCAGCACCTTGCCCTTGAAAGCGTTGGCGGGGTAACCCGGGTTGTCGGGCTCCTTGCCGATGGGGAAATCGACGCCTTCGATCGGAGTCGGCACCCAGCCTTGTGCGAAGAAAATGCCTGGTGAAGGCGGATAGGCGCTTTGAAGTGAAAACCCGGCCAGCGTCTGGCCGGGCTTGATCTGATAGATGCTTGGCAGGCCTCTGCCGTCGTCAATGTAGCCTGGTGGACTGACGATGCCATCTTCCTCGCAGGCACACCAACCTACGCGGTTGCCCGTGCTCGTGACCAGCGCCCACCAGCCGCGCGGCGACTTGACGTTGACCACCGTCGCACCGCGCAGTGGCAAGTCAAAGTCAGACAAATCTTGGCTGGCGCCACGCCGATTCGTCAGCGTATAGGCGTAGGTGTAAAGGCCGGAATCGGCGTCGAAAGTAACCTTGAGATCGACCGCCACCCGCACCTTGTTGGGCCACTCAACTTTGCCCTGTGCAGCCAGGCAAAGAAGCAGCGTCAACGCCAACATCAGGGCTCTGGGCATGATGTCTCTCCTGGTTGCTGCGCCGACGACGATGGTCTTCCTGGCGCAGCAGTCCGTCAACCGTCTGTTTTGCGACTTGTCTGGGGACCGTGATCTGTCCGCTCCACGGCCAGCAAAGTGTGCCGCATGCGGCGGCGCAAAGGCAGGGTTTTGCGGGCCGCAAAATGGTGGCGTCGCGCGCCCTCCAACCCGTTGTACGCACCGCCAAGGAAAACACCCACCATGAAAACCCAGATCACTGAAATGTTCGGCATCCAGCACCCCATCATCCAGGGCGGCATGCATTTCGTCGGCTTTGCCGAGTTGGCTGCGGCGGTGAGCAACGCCGGCGGCCTGGGCATCATCACCGGCCTGACACAGCGCACGCCCGAGCTGCTGGCCAAGGAAATTGCGCGCTGCCACGAATTGACGAGCAAGCCTTTCGGCGTGAACCTCACCTTCCTGCCGGTGCTGACCGCGCCCGACTACCCGGGCTACATCCGCGCCATCATCGAAGGCGGTGTGAAGGTGGTGGAAACGGCGGGCAACAACCCGCAGAAGTGGCTGCCGGCGCTGCATGAAGCGGGCATCAAGGTGATCCACAAATGCACCTCGGTGCGCCATTCGCTCAAGGCCCAGGCCATTGGCTGCGACGCTGTGAGCGTGGACGGTTTCGAGTGCGGCGGCCACCCCGGCGAAGACGATGTGCCCAACTTCATCTTGCTGCCGCGCGCGGCCGATGAGTTGAAGATTCCCTTCGTGGCTTCCGGCGGCATGGCCGACGGCCGCTCGCTGGTGGCCGCGTTGGCCCTGGGCGCTCAAGGCATGAACATGGGCACGCGCTTCATCGCCACGAAAGAAGCGCCGGTGCATGAAAAAGTTAAACAGGCCATCGTGGCCGCCAATGAACTCGACACCCGTTTGGTGATGCGTTCGCTGCGCAACACCGAGCGCGTGCTCACCAATGCGGCGGTGGAAAAGCTGCTGGAAAAGGAACGCACGCTGGGCGCAGCGCTGACCTTCAACGACATCATCGAACAAGTGGCCGGCGTCTACCCGCGCATCATGCTCGAAGGCGACATGGACGCCGGCGCCTGGTCTTGCGGCATGGTGGCGGGGCTGATCCACGACATTCCCACGGTGAAGGAATTGATCGATCGGATCATGGGGGAGGCGGAAGGGTTGATTCGGGGGAGGTTGGCGGGGTTTGTTCAAGGGTAATGATTGGCGGCTGCCGGCCATGCGCGGTCGGCCGAAAAGACCCTCGGAAGCAGCTACCAGCCCAAGCCGTCGAGGCTGCCGGGGCCGGTCCTGAACAGGTGCTGGTGTAGATTTCCGCTCTAGAACACGGTGTGGCCGGGATGAGTTAGGACAAATCCGCGACTTCGGCAGCAATCGCGGCCACAGGAAGTGACAGGGACCAGCAATGGACGGCGAAGAGCGTGCGCACGCAAACCGAAACGACTCTCAGTTCGTAGGGTCGAAGCCGCTCGCGTCGGTTCTTGCAGACATTCCCGATGATCTTGGTGGCATCTACGCTCGCAAAGGCTTTGGCTTTCAAGACGACGTTGCCGCGAGCTTCTATATCGAAATGCTGTGCTGCGATGACTTGGCGGAGGTCGCCTGCGAGACGCACGATGATGTGAGGCTGATCTGGAAACGCCAAGGAGAAGCCGTGGTCGAGTTTGTTCAGGTCAAGGCAGAGCATCCCGAGCAGCTCTGGACGGTTGCCAAGCTCTGCGAGAGGGTCAAGTCGCCGACCCGCCCGGGCGGAGCTGGCTCTTCCTTGCTGGAAAGGAGTTTGGATCGAGACCGGTACAAGGAAACCTCTTGGTTTCGCGTCGTCACTTGCCGTCAGGTCAACTCTGAACTTGAACTACTAGTCACGCTCGAAAGAGGAAGTGAAAGCAGAGCTCTTGCGGATCCGCGGTTCAAGGTGCTCGCTGACAATATCGTCACGCGTATCCCCGCGGCGAGGTCGCGGAAAGGAAACAACTCCTTCTACTGGCTCGTCAATGCTCGCTGGGATGTCGTGGCTGAACGCGACATCAAGCCCTTGAATATAACCAGGCTATACGACGTTCTACATCGGTTCGGATTCCCGTGCGATCCAGATACCGCGAAAAGCATGTACGGCAACTTCCTTGCGTTGGCGAAAGACACTGCGGAGTACGGTCGAGAAAAATGGCACCAAAAGAGCATCTCTCGCGCGCAACTTGTCGAGAAGTTCAAGCAGTGGCTCAACCCGTTTCCGGAGCTGGGAAAGCCGGAACGACTCGATCAGAAGCTTTCAGGCGCGGGTTTGGACGAGACCTGCCGTAAGGTGGCTCTAGATCAACGCCGACGCTATTTGCAGAAGCGTCGCGAGGTGAACTACCTGAGCGTCGAACAGATTGAGGACATCGACTATCAAGTTCTCGATGTCCTTCACGCACTCAGATCGTCACTTGATGCAGGTCTCATTGTCGAGGACGGTGTCACGTTTCACGCCACCTGTCTCAAAGCGGTGGGTGCACAGCATGGAACGGGACCTGCGTCGGACTCGGTGCTTATGCCCGGGTACTTGCCCGGATGCATGTACGAAATAGCCGCTCGATGCCGGCACCGCTTCACGCCGTTCCGGTCATGAGATCGGTGCGCAATTTGGGAAGTGTGCCGGTTTCTGTTCCACTTGCCGCTGACGACATAGTGGAACTGCATGCGGCGCGCCTGCTTCTTCTTGTCCTCCACTGCGGTTCAGGCAACAGAATCGACGGGCTTACGAAGCTCGCCAAATTGGACTTCTTTGTCCGATACCCCAGCTTCTTCGATCGTGTGGCACAGCATCTGGGGCAGTCTGCATCGAGCGCGACAGATCAAACCGAGTCGGCGATGGTTCGGCACCACTATGGTCCGTGGGACAAGCGCTACTACCAAGTCCTCGGCTTTCTGGAAGCGCGCGGATTGGTGGGAGTACGCAAGCACGGCAACTCCTACATTTTCTCTTTGACAGATTTCGGGATTCAGAGCGCAAAGTTGCTAACGAAGGATCGAGCACATGTCGCACTTGTCGATCAGATGAAGGCGGTAAGAAAGCTCCTCGGCCGAAAGCAAGGCACGCAGTTGAAGAACCTCGTATACGAGGTCTTCGATGCGGAGGTGAAGCAACGCAAGCTTGGCGAACTGATCCGATGACGGCTAGAAATCTTCGGATCAAGTCGGCCAACCGATACCCCGAGCTGGGAGAGCACGACTCGATCGCGTTTGACAACGGTGTCAACGTCATTGTTGGTGAGCTGCAAGCGGGCAAGACGACATGGCTGCGGATGATTGACTATGCGCTTGGGGATACCGGGAAGTTGGAGGAGGCCTTTGACGCCGCGTTGGCAGAGAAGTACGAACGAGTCAAGGTTGTCCTTGCAATCGGAGAGAAAGATTTCGTCGTTGAACGAAAGTGGAAAGAGTCCGGCGCAAAGACAAAGATCTTCCTAGACGGCGAAAGGTTGAGTACGACTGAATTCTCTGCGTCCCTGCTCCGGGCACTAGACATTCCCCTGATTCACATTCCGATCGGCAACCCCTTCGAAAGAACTTGGCCCGAACTGAGCTGGCGCGAACTATTCAGACATCTCTACAAGGCGGAGCGCCCATGGGGTGGTTTTGCTGAGAAACAACCCGACGTCACGCGATCTGCATGCCTTCTTCATTTCCTTGGCGCAGCAACAAGTCTCTATCCGGAAGAACGCGGCATCCCAGTGAGGAAGAAGAAGGAAAAGGAGCGGCTCGAGGCACAGAAGGATGTCTTCGCTGGAGTCATGCAGGAGATCGCCGTGGAGCTTGTTGGTCTTCGTGACATGACGATCGCAGTCACGCCAGACTCGGTCGCGCGGGCGCGCGAGCAACGACGGAACCGCCTTCTCGAGATTGACGCCCAGCGAGATGCCGTTCTTGCATCTTTCGACAAGCATGAGATCCGTGAAGCGACTTCGCCCGGTCTACAGGTAGCGAAACAACGCCTCGCAATTCTCCACGAGCAACTTGGTCAAGTCGAGACTGAACGGAACGACGCGAAGCGGCGCAGAGCAGAAATCGTTGAGTACGTCGTTAGACTCGGAGCGGAGCGAGATCGCTTCGCGCGAGTGGTGTCCGGAGCATCACTGTTCGCTGACCTCAAAGTGACTCATTGCCCCGCATGCGATCAAGTCGTACCTGAAAGGCGCTACGAGGCCCATCTCTGCGCCGTTTGCGGTCAAGCACATCCGATCGCCAGCGACAACACGGAGGCAGGTGGCCGACGCATCACCTTCGAGCAGCAGCAAGTCACCGAGGAGTTGGATGAATTCAGCCGATTGATTGAGCAGTTCGACAACGAACTCAACGCCATTGATGTCCAGGTTCGAGACATCGAGGATGGCATAGAGGGCGAGAGGCGAACCGTTGAAGCTTCAACGGCGCTTGCTATTCGAGCAATCCCGCCAGAACTCGCCCTCTTAGACCACGAAGCGGGTCAAATTGCCGCTCAACTGCAACAACTTGAACGCGTCGAGAGGGCAATAGGCTCACGAGAAAGTATGAGCGCTGAGATCACCGCGCTTGACGAGGAAATAGCAGGACTTGATGCCGAGATTCGGCGCTTGACGCCAAGCATCAACTACAACGCACTCGGCGATCTTCTGGCAGATCGAATGAACGACTATCTGAACGCGGTGAATGCTGACAGTCTTAGTCGTTGGAAAACCGGTCGTGCTTCGGTGAAATTGCGCCGCGACGACTTTGCCGTGCATTTGGACGGTCAACCTTGGACCGTGCGGGCAGGAGGGACTGCTGGGTACTTGCTGCAACTTGCTTATCACTACGCCCTGCTTTCGCTCGGCAAGGATGGCAAGTACAACTATCCAGGGTTCCTAATCATCGACTTTCCTCCTCACTTTTCCAAGGCAGGCGATCTGCGAGACAGCGAGAACTATCTGCTGAAGCCGTTTGTTGATCTGTGCTCACATCCGGCAATGGCTGGTGGTCAAGTCATCATCGCCGGGCGCGCATTCGACGACCTTCTCGGAGCGAACGTGATCAGACTGTAGGAGACGCTTTGCCTTGATGAGAGGGACGTTTTGCGCCGCCCACGACCGCCGGATACCTGCGAGACCGACAGTCAGTAACGGGTCGCTTGCAGTCATGCTTTCCTGCTCATCGCCGATTGCATCTGCGCCTACACCCCCACCCTACCCACCCGCAAAATCAACATCATCGGATGCGTAGGCGAAGCCTGAAACCTGTAGTGTTCGTAGAACTGCTTCGCTCGCTCATGCAGCGCATGCACCAGCAGCGCCCGCACGCCCGCCTGGGTTGACACAGCCACGGTGCGGTGCACGGCATCTTGCAGCAACGCTGCACCCAGGTGCAGGTCTTGAGCTTGCTTGTCCACCGCCAGCCGCGCCAGCACCATCACGGGCACCGGGTCGGGCATGTTGCGGCGAATCTTGCTGGTGGCGTGTTGATGCGAAACCGCGCCTGCCGCCATGGCGTAGTAACCAACGACGCGATCTTCCTGGTCGGCCACTATGAAACTGCGGGTGGCGCCGCTGAATTGATTGGTTAGCGCGCGGCGTTTGCAGGATTACCACCGGCCAAGGGCTTCGCGCAGCTGTGCCTTGACGGCATCAACGGGGAAGCTCGAATCGATCGACGTGCGCGCCACTGCCCGGATCTGCGCGTCCGACCAGGCAAACGCTTCGCTGCACAGCGTGTACTCCCGCTCAAGACTGGTACCGAGCAAGGCAGGATCGTCGGTGTTCACCGACACGGCGACCCCCGCGCGCCGCAGGCGTTCGATCGGATGCTGATCCATCGACGGGTAGACGCGGAGCGTCAGGTTCGATGACGGGCACACGCCCAACGGAATCTGCCTGTCAACCAGCAAGGCCACGACGCTTGGATCCTCGATCGCGCGCACACCGTGGTCGATGCGATCGGCGCCAAGCAACTGAATGGCATCGCGCACGCCTTCGGGCCCGCTCGACTCGCCCGCGTGCACGGTGCGTTTCAGGCCGGCAGCCCCAGCCCGCCGGAAGGCCTCGGCAAAACGTGGCCCGGTGCGTCCGGCGGTGGCCTCGTTGCCGTCGATCGACAGCGCCACGACGCGCGGATGGCGCAGCGCCACCAGCGTGTCGACCAGTTCGTCCGCTTCGTCGGGCGTCTGGGTGCGCAGCAGGCTCACGCACAGACCCACCGGCGGCAAGCCCTCCTGCTCGGCGGCACGAAAGCCGGCATCCAGCGCATCGATCATTTCCGGCAGCCGCCCGTGCCAATGCTTCCAATGGGTCGGGTTGAAGATCAGGTCGCCATAGCCCGCGCCGCTGGCAGCCAGCCGCCGGCTGAATGCATGGGCTGCCTCGGCCAGCTCGTCGCGTGTGCGCACCAGGCCACAGGCCCAGTCGAGGAAGTGCAGGAAGTCGGCCAAGCCTTCAAAGTGAAACAGGCTCTCGCGCGGGCGCGGCAACGGTTCGCCGAACTTGCGCGCCCAATGCGCCAGAAGCTCTACCTCGAAGCAGCCTTCCAGATGCACATGCACCTCGGCCTTGGGCAGCGCGCGCTGGCGGTCGATCGTCGGGTTGTTTGAATTCACGGAGTGTCCTGTTCGTCGAGTTGCTATGGCATGGTGGCCGGAACTGGGAGGTCGCCGGCCAAGCGCCTGGGGGCTCTGCCCGCGGCCAATCCTTGACGGCGACATGAAAACGGACGCCATACATCTTTGACACGGATCGGCGCACGCGCGCCTGCCGGGTTCATCGCCATTGCAACCGGCGTGGCGCGCCGCCGCCATCCCATTGCCACAGCGCGCCGTCGGCGCCGAGCGCCAGCGTGGCGCTGTCGCCGGCCGCGGCGGCGACCACGGCGTCGAGCAGCTTGCGCGGCTTGATGCCGAAACCCTCGCCCCACACCCACAGGCTGCCGTCGTGGCGGATCGCCAGCGAATGGCGCGAGCCGGTGGCGATGGCACGCGCGCCGTCGAAGATCGGCCCCCAGCGGTCGGCCTTGTCGCCCAGGCCATGCGACGACAGCGGGCCGTAGCGGTTGCCGCCAGTGCCCAGCACCACGCCGTCGCGGCGCAGGTAGATTGCGTGGCCAGTGTGGGCCTTCACCGCCACGGCCTCGCCGGCGGTGGTGATGAAGTCGGGGCTGGCGGCGAGGCGGCCGTCTCCGTACTGGCCGCGGTGCGCCAGGCCCTTGACCCACAGCGTGTCGTCGCTGCGGATGTAGTAGTCGGCACCGTCGCCGATGCAACCCGCCACCACGTCGCCGGCCACGCGCTGCGGCGCGGACTGGCTGCCATGCCAGAGTTGGCGCAAGCCATCGATTGCGAACCAGCCCGATTCACCGGCCGCAAAGTCGGCCACAGCCTGCATCAGTGTGTCCGAGCGCTGCGGGTCGTCGGCCCAGCGCAGCAGCCGGCCATCGCCCTGCAGCGCGAAATACGCGTCGCGGCTCACGCCCACCTGGCGCACGCCGGCGCGCTGCCGCACCGGCCGGCCCTGGCCCGTCCAGCCGTAGGCCACGCCGCCGCGCAGCGCCATGTGGCGCTCATAGAAGGAGGCCAGCGCGGGGCAGGACGCGTCGGCCAGGGTGGGGCTGCCGGACAAGGCCATGGAGGCACCGCCCAGGAGGAGCAGGACGCCGCGCCGCTGCATGCGAGCCGGGTTCAGCGCCTGGCGCCGGCCTGGCGCAGGATTTGGGCGATGGCCTTCTGGCCGCGCTGTTCGGCGTGCGCCAGCGGCGTCACGCCCTGGGCGTCGGCCAGTTGCAGCCGGGCGCCCCGTGCGACCAGCAGACGCACGATCTCGGTGTGGGCCGCACCGCCGTCGCCAAGGATGATGGCCTCGAGCAGCGCCGTCCAGCCAAGACGGTTGACATGGTCGACATCGAGCTTCGTTTTCAGCAGTTCGCGCACCGTCTCCACATGGCCGTGGTGCGCCGCCGGGATCAACGCAGTGCCGCCGTAGCGGTTGGTGCTCCCCAGGTCGGCGCCGGCGGTCAGTGTCAGCCGAAGGATCTCCAATCGGCCTTGTGCGCCGGCGTAGAGGAAGGGCGAGTCCTGGAGGTCGTCCTTGGCATTGACGTCCGCGCCGCGCTGGATCAGCAGCCGTGCTACGTCGACGCGGTCGGCGTGGGTGGCCGCCAGCAGCGCGGTGCGGCGCCGCCCATCGCGCGAGTCCACGGGCGTTCCGGCATCCAACAGCCGGCGCAGCGCGGTCAGGTCACCCGCTTCGGCCGCTGCCACCACCGTGGCACCGTCCGCACGCGCCCGCGCCGACCAGACGGTGGCCGCGGCCAGAAGCAGGCGCCGTCTCATCGCGGCGCGCCCGCGTCAGTGGGTGCAACGCTGTAGGCCATGCGCGAAATGCCTGCCCAACCGGCCGCCGCTTCGCACCTGCGACACCTCGTCGCGCAGCGCCTCGGCTCGGCTCGGCGCAGCTCCTGCTGCATCGGTGTGTCGGCCTGCGCGCTGCCGGCCAGCCATGGCAGAGCGGCGATCAGACAGCTGCGGCGGCGCAGGCCCTGGGGAAGACGGCGCGAAGACATGCCGTGATTGTGACTACCACAACAGGCAGGGAGTCTGCTTGCAGCCGGCCTGATCGGCGCTCAATACGAACCGCCGGAAGGCACCGGCTCGACAACGGCCGCGCCGAAGGTCTGACGCTGCTGGTACTCGCCGGGTGTCATGCCCATCACGCGGCGAAGGACGAAATGGCCTGGGGCGAAACCATGCGCCGCATGGAGGGCTACTTCGCGCTGCTGACCGACAAGGAAGCCAGGGACATCACCAAGAGGCTGGCGGCCGGCTTCGACGGCAAGCCGGTGGCCGCGGTTCGACACCCAGGCGAAAAGCTTCGAGACCTTCAAGCTGCCGCTGCTGGCGCACAACGAGTACGAGGTGCCGTACGCGCTGGCGGTGCACCCGAAGACGCAGGAGGTGTGGATCACCTCGAACATGTCGGACCGCATGTTCCGCTTCGACCCGAAGGCGCAGCGCTTCGTCTGCTACGCGATGCCCTCGCGCGTGACCTGGCTGCGCGACCTGGTCTTCACCAAGGACGGCGGCATCTGCTTGTCGTCGTCAAACCTGCCGGCCTACGCCGGTGTTGGCTTCAAGCCCATCGCCCTGATGTTGGGAGAAACCGTGTTCCTGGCCGCCCTGGTGTTGGCGTTGCTGCACTGGGCGCCTGGATGGCTCGAATGAAGCACCGCCGGGCGGGCGGCTGACGCTGGCGATCGAGAATCGGATGGCGATGGTGCAGTGTTGCCTCGACTACTGCCATCGCACCGACACGCAGCGATGCGCGAACGGCTGCACATGCCGCCGTCGCTGCCGGGCGAGGAGCCGTCGTTCAAAGAATGGGATTGACCAGCGTCCGGCGTTGGGAAGCCGCGCACGCTCTCGGAGCGTGTGCCCCTGAGCATGGCGCCGAGTCGCCAGCCTCGGTCGCAACAACGCGCGACCGACCCCTCGGGGACCCGCCGGATCGCCTCCATATTCTCCAACCGAAAAATGTAGAGAAGTGACGCGATGGGCGGCAGCATCAACAACCTGTTCGACGCCTGCGAGCCTCGCGCCGACGTACTGCAGGGCACGATCCGCGAGAGCGACTACGCCGCCAATCTGTCGCAGGTGCTGCGCGGCGACGCGCCAGTCGAGTACACGGACCCGGCGCAGTTTTTCGCCAACACCTATCCGACCAAGGGCCTGCGCAATGTGCTGCGCCTGGTCGCCGCGCGCGTGATGGCCCGGCCCGAGCAAATCGGCGCTGTCTTCCGCCTTGACACGCAGTTCGGCGGCGGCAAGACGCACACGTTGATCGCGCTCGCGCATGCCATGAACGGCCTGCACGCCGTCGCGCAGGCCGACGAGTTCCTCGCCCCCGAGTTGCGGCCGACCGAGCAGGTCCGCATTGCCGCGTTCGACGGAGAAAACGCCGACCCGGCCAACGGCCGCAAGCTCGGCACGATTCGCGCGCACACGCCGTGGGGTGAATTGGCGTACGCATTGGCGGGCGAAACCGGCTACCGCCTCGTCGAGGCCAGCGACACGACCGGTGTCGCGCCCGGCGCCGACACGCTGCGCGAATTGATCGGCAGCGCGCCAGCGCTGATCCTGCTCGACGAACTCGCGCCCTATCTGCGCAAGGTCTCGGCGCTGCGCCAGCAGACCGCCGGTGAACAATTGGCAGCGTTCCTCACGTCGCTGTTCAAAGCCGTCGAAAGCTCGCCGCGCGCGGCGCTGGTATTCACGCTCGCGCTCGGCCGCGATGGCGTCGCGCGCGACGCCTACTCGGGTGAGAGCCAGGCGATCGCCTCGTTCCTGGCCGAGGCCGACAGCGTCGTCGCGCGCAAGGCCACCGTGATCGACCCGACCGAGGACGACGAGACCGTCAAGGTCATTTGCCGCCGCCTGTTTGCACGTGTCGATGAAACGAAGGCACGCGAGATCGTCGCCGCCTACAAGCAGGCCTGGGACGCCGGACGCGATGCGCTGCCCGCCGCACCGGCCGACGACCGCCGTGCCGAGGAGTTTGTTGCCGGTTATCCGCTGCACCCCGAGCTGATCGCCCTGCTGACACAGAAGACCGCCACGCTCGGCAACTTCCAGCGTGTGCGCGGCATGCTGCGGCTGCTGGCGCGCACAGTGGCGCGGCTGTGGAAAGACCGGCCTGCCGACGCCTATGCGGTGCACACGCACCACATCGACCTCGGTTTCGAGCCGATTCGCACCGAAATCGTCACCCGCCTCAACCAGCCGGCATTCGACCCCGCGCTGCGCGCCGAAATCGCCACTGTCGATGGCCAGCCGGCGCTGGCACAGCAGTTCGACCGTTCGCACTATGGCGGCCTGCCGGCCTACGGCTCGTATGTTGCGCGCACGGTGTTCATGCACACGCTGGCCTTCAACGACACGTTGCGCGGCCTGTCACCGGAGCAACTGCGTTACGCGGTGCTCGGCCCGAAGACCGACATCGCCTACATCGACGACGCGCGCAAGCGTTTCGTTGCCGATTCGGCCTACCTCGACGACCGCCCCGGTGTGCC
>JAYUQE010000148.1:0-4912 GCA_043756905.1 Burkholderiales bacterium
TCAAGGTTCTTCAGCTCGGTCACAGCGGTCGATTTTGATCCGGGTCGGGCGCGCGGCGCTGCGGCGCCAGCAGCAGCGCGGCCACCAGCGGCCACAGCATGGACTCCAGCACCGGTGCCAGCAACATCCACCAGCCCGGGAACATGCCCCCTGCAGCCAGGCGAATGGCCACCGACACCACATGGGCCAGGGCAAACAGCGGCAGCACCTGCAACGCTTGCTCGGCCACGCCAAACCACAGCAGCCGCCGGTGCAGCGAGATGGCACCAAAGCTCAGCAAGGTGTAGGCCAGGGCGTGTTGGCCAAGCAGGGCGCCGCCGTGCACATCCATCATCAAGCCGAACAGGAAGGCCACGCCCACACCCACACGGCGCGGCTGGTGCACGTTCCAGAACACCAGCGCCACGGCCAGAAAGTCGGGCATCGCGGGCATGCGGCCCAGCGGCACCAAATTGGCCAGGAAGGCCAATAGCAGCGTGATGATCAGGAACAACGGGTTGACGGGCAACAGCAGCTGATCAGAGCCGCGCGGCATGATCATGGCGCGGGCCTTTCAGGCTGGATGCGCCCGGCCGCACTGGCGCCACGTGCGGCGCGGCGGCCACGTTCGGGGGGCACCGCGCTGGCCTCCTCGCGCGGCGGCATTTGTGCCGCGCTGGGCTCCAGCACCAGCACGTGGCGCACGCCATCGGCAAGCGCGCTGGGCTTCAAGGCGATGCGCGCAAACCCGGCCTCGCCGCGGCGTTCCACGGCCAGCACACGCGCCACCGCCAGGCCCGGCGGGTAGACGCCATCGACGCCGCTGGTGTGCAACACATCGCCCACTTGCACGTCGGCATTGGCGGCCATGAAGCGCAGCTCCATGGTGCCGGCGGTGCCGCCAAACGCGGCACTGCGCTGGCGCGTGCGCGCATTCAGCACCGGAATGGCGGCATGCTGGTCGGTCAGCAAGGTCACCTCGGCATTCAGTGGATAGGCTCGCGTCACCTGGCCCAACACGCCGCCTTCGCTGACGACGGGCGCACCGGCCACCACGCCATGGGTGCTGCCACGGTCGATGAAGACCTTGCGCGAATACGGGTCGCTGGCCTCATACATCACCTCGGCGGCGAGCGAGCGCACGGCCAGGGCCGGGCGCAATTCGAGCAAGGCACGCAGGCGTTCGTTGTCATGCGCCAATTGCTCGGCGCGCGCGGCGCGCTCGGACTGGCTGGCCAGCCGGGCCTGCGCCGCATCGCGCGCTTGCACGGCACTGGTCAGGCCTTGCGCGTAGTCCACCGCGCCCTGCCACAGCCGCACCGGCACCATCAACACCTGCTGCACCGGCAGCAAGGCCGTGGCCAGCCCGGCGCGCAGCGGGCGCGCGAACTCAAAGCGCGTGTCCGACACCATCAGGAACAAGGCCAGCGCCGAAAAGAACAGCAGCTTCGACAGTGCCGTGGGGCCCTGGCGGAAGAACGGCGGCGGGGATTTGTCGAGCGTGGCCAGTCTCATGCCTGCCCCCCGCCGCGAGGCCACACAGAACGACCAACCGTGGGTGCTAAGACTGGGTTGCGTTGGCCCGGCGCTCGGCCCGCGCGCGTCGGGACACAGGCGCTCATGACACCTTCGCCCTTACTCGGAAGTGAAGATCCCGCCCAGCCGGTCCATGCGCTCCAGCGCCATGCCGCAGCCGCGCACCACGCAGGTCAGCGGGTCTTCGGCCACCAGCACCGGCAGGCCGGTTTCCTCGGCCAGCAGGCGATCGAGGTCGCGCAGCAAGGCGCCACCGCCGGTGAGCATCATGCCGCGCTCGGCAATGTCGGCACCCAATTCCGGAGGCGTTTGCTCCAGCGCGTTCTTCACGCTGCTAACGATCTGGTTGAGCGGGTCGGTCAGCGCTTCCAGGATCTCGTTGGACGAGATGGTGAAGCTGCGCGGCACGCCTTCGGAAAGGTTGCGGCCCTTGACTTCCATTTCCTTGACTTCGCTGCCCGGGAAGGCCGAGCCGATGTTCTTCTTGATCGCCTCGGCCGTGGGCTCGCCGATCAGCATGCCGTAGTTGCGGCGGATGTAGTTGATGATGGCTTCGTCGAACTTGTCGCCACCCACCCGCACCGAGCCCTTGTAGACCATGCCGCCCAGGGAAATGACGCCCACTTCAGTGGTGCCGCCGCCGATGTCGACCACCATCGAGCCCGACGCTTCACTCACCGGCAGCCCGGCGCCAATGGCCGCGGCCATTGGCTCTTCGATCAAATAGACGTCTGATGCGCCGGCGCCCAGGGCCGACTCGCGGATGGCGCGGCGTTCCACCTGGGTGGAGCCGCATGGCACGCAGATGATGATGCGCGGGCTGGGCCGCAGCAGCGAGCGCGGGTGCACCATCTTGATGAACTGCTTGAGCATCTGTTCGGTGACGGTGAAGTCGGCAATCACGCCGTCTTTCATCGGCCGAATGGCTTCGATGTTGCCGGGCACCTTGCCCAGCATGGCCTTGGCCTCGCGGCCCACGGCCTGGATGGTCTTCTTGCCGTTGGGCCCGCCTTCGTGGCGGATGGAAACGACCGACGGCTCATCGAGAACGATGCCCTTGCCGCGCACGTAAATGAGCGTGTTGGCGGTGCCCAGGTCAATGGCCAGATCGGTGGAGAAGTAGCGACGCAGGGGTGCGAACATGTTGGACGGTGGGGCGCTTGGGCGCAGCGCGCTGCGTGCAGGTGGTTAACCGGAGGATAATACCGCATCGCCCCCTCGCAGCCCGCCTGCGAGCACCTCTTGCCCGCGAGCCCGTGCGCCTTGCGCCGGGCCGCAAACCGCCCCCAAGCCCGCCTCATGGCCCTGACTGCACAGGACGTCCGCCGCATTGCCGAACTGGCCCGGCTCGACCTTTCCGCCGCTGAACAAACAGCCATGCTGGGGCAGCTCAACGGCTTTTTCGCCGTCGTCGAACAGATGAGCGGTGTCGATACGCGCGGCGTGGCGCCGCTGTACACGCCGCTGTCGGCGGTGCAGGACGTGAGCTTGCGCCTGCGCGACGATGTGGTGAGCGAAGTGGTCGATCGCGAACTTAACCAACGCAGCGCTGCGGCCGTGCAAGACGGCCTGTACCTGGTGCCCAAGGTGATCGAATGAACCTCGCCCGGCCGCCTTCGGCCACAGGCCGCTGGCCTTCGGCAGGCGACAGCCAGTCCGCAGCGACTGGCTGTGTCCGACCTCAGCCCGAAGGGGCTCGCACCGCAGTGCGCAGCACTCAGGTCACCCAATGAATTCACCGGCCCTGCATGAAATGGGCGTGGCCGCGCTGGCCCGGGCGCTGGCGGCGCGCCAAGCCAGCAGCGTGGAAGTCACGCAAGCTTTGCTTGACCGCGCCGCGGCGCAGCAGGCGCTGGGCTGCTATGTGGTGCTCGACGCCGAAGGCGCGCTGACCCAGGCGCGCGCGGCCGATGCCCGGCGCGCGCGCGGCGACAGTGCGGCGCTGCTGGGCGTGCCGGTGGCGCACAAAGACATCTTCGTCACCAAGGACCTGCCCACCACCGCCGGCTCGCGCATGCTGGCCGGTTACCGCAGCCCGTTCGACGCCACCGTGGTGGCGCGCCTGGGTACAGGCGAACCCGGGTGCGGCCCCGGTGCCGGCATGGTCACCCTGGGCAAGCTGAACTGCGATGAATTCGCCATGGGTTCGGCCAACGAGAACTCGGCCTGGGGCCCGGTGCGCAACCCTTGGGATGTGAGCCGCGTGCCCGGCGGTTCATCCGGCGGCTCGGCCGCCGCGGTGGCCGCGCGGCTTCTGCCCGCGGCCACGGGAACGGATACCGGTGGCTCGATCCGCCAGCCGGCCAGCTTCACCGGCACCACCGGCATCAAACCCACGTATGGCGTGTGTTCGCGCTACGGCATGATCGCCTTCGCCTCCAGCCTCGATCAAGCCGGCGTGCTGGCGCGCAGCGCTGAAGACTGCGCGCTGCTGCTGGGCGTCATGAGCGGCTTCGACGAACGCGACGCCACCAGCGTACAGCGCCCGCCGCAAGACTTTCATGCCCAGATGCTGCAAGCGCGCCAAAGCGCCAGCGCCACGCGCCCCTTGCAGGGCCTGCGCATCGGCTTGCCGCGCGAGTTCTTTCCATCTGGCCTGGCCGCCGATGTGGCCGCTGCCGTGCGCGGCGCCTTGACGGAGCTGGAAAAGCTCGGCGCCACGCTGCTGGATGTGAGCCTGCCGCGCACCGAACTCTCGATTCCCGTCTACTACATCATCGCCCCGGCCGAGGCCAGCTCCAACCTGAGCCGCTTCGACGGTGTGCGCTACGGCCACCGCAGCAGCGACCACACCGACCTGGCCAGCCTGTACCGCCACACCCGCAGCGAAGGCTTTGGTGCCGAAGTCAAGCGGCGCATCATGATCGGCACCTATGTGCTCAGCCACGGCTACTACGACGCCTACTACCTGCAAGCGCAAAAGCTGCGGCGCATGATTGCCGACGACTTCCAGGCCTGCTTCAAACAGTGCGATGTCATCGCCGGCCCGGTGGCGCCCAGCGTGGCCTGGAAGCTCGGCGCGCAAGGTGACGACCCGGTGGCCGCCTACCTGGCCGACATCTTCACCCTGCCCGCCAGCCTGGCCGGCCTGCCGGGCATGAGCGTGCCGGCTGGCTTCGGCGAAGGTGGTATGCCGGTGGGCTTGCAGCTCATAGCCAACTACTTTCAAGAGGCGACCTTATTGCATGCCGCACATGCCTTGCAGCAAGCCACTGACTGGCATTTACACTGCCCAGTCAACCTCTGACAGGTGAGCGCACATGAATGCCCCCATTCCATTGAACTCGCTTGCTCTGTCCATGCACTCGGTTCACCTTGGCGACTGCCTAGATGTTTTGAAGGACTTGCCGGATCAGTCTGTGGACCTGATCGTTACGTCACCTCCCTATGCTGACCA
>JAYUQE010000149.1:0-14256 GCA_043756905.1 Burkholderiales bacterium
GCCCCTGATGTGGTTCCAAAGCCTGGCCGCGCTGGGCGGTTTTGCCGCTGTGTTGCTGGGCGCCTGGCGCCTGGTGGCGCTGTGGCGCGGCAGCGAAGATGCCATCGACAGTGCGGCGCCCGACAGCAGCCCGCAATGATTGACACCGTTCCAACCGGCGCCTGCAGCTGATGAGCCGCGACCTGGTCGCCCTGGGCGGCTTCATCCTCATGTTTGTGCTGATGGCGCTGCGCGTGCCCATCGGCGTGGCCATGGGCATCGTCGGTGTGCTGGGTTTTGGTTTGTTGAGTGGCGCGGCGCCGGCCATGAACCTGCTGGGCAATGTGCCGCTGTCGGTGCTGACCGACTACAACCTGGCCGTCATCCCGATGTTCATCCTGATGGGCGCGTTCGCTTCGCACTCGGGCATGAGCCGCGAGCTGTTCGAGGCTGGCCGCGCCTGGCTGGGCCATCGCCGCGGCGGGCTGGCTTATGCGTCGATTGCGGCCTGCGCGGGCTTTGCGGCGATCAACGGCTCATCGGTGGCCACCGCGGCCACCATGAGCCAGGTGGCCCTGCCCGAGATGCGCCGCGCCGGCTATGAGCCCGGCCTGGCCTCGGGCCTGATTGCCGCCGGCGGCACGCTGGGCATCATGATTCCGCCTTCGACCATCTTCGTGCTGTACGGCATCATGACCGAGGTCGACATCGCCAAGCTGTTCGCCGCTGGCGTGGTGCCGGGGCTGATGGCGGTGGTGTTCTACATCGCGGTGGTGGCCTTCATCGGCTGGCGCCACCCCGGCACGCTGCCGCTGGGCGAGCCGCACGGCTGGGCCGAACGCTGGCACAGCCTGCGTGCGCTGTGGGCGGTGTTCCTGCTGTTTGCCTTCGTGCTGGGCGGCATCTACGCCGGCCTGTTCACAGTACAAGAAGCCGCGGGCGTGGGCGCCACCGGCACCCTGCTGGTCGGCGTGCTGCGCGGGCGCTTGCGCTGGCCGCAGATTCGCGCTGCGCTGATCGACGCGCTGCGCGTTTCCAGCGCCATCATGACCATCGTGGTCGGCGCCTTCCTGTTCGGCTACTTCCTCACCATCACGCAGTTCACCCAGGCGGCGGTGGACTGGCTGGTGAACCTGCCCATGGGCCCATACGGTGTGCTGGCGCTGGTGATGCTGGGCTACTTCATCCTGGGTGCGGTGATGGACGAGCTGGCCATGATCCTGCTCACCGTGCCGATCGTGTTCCCGGCCATGATGCAACTCGGCTTCGACCCGGTGTGGTTCGGTGTGATCATCGTCATGGCCGTCACCTTCGGCATGATCTGCCCGCCGGTGGGCATGAATGTCTTCGTGATCAATTCCATCGCGCGCGACATCGGCCTGGCCAAGATTTATCGCGGTACCTTTCCGTTCATCGCCGTGGACATCGTTCGCCTGATCATCCTGTGTGCGTTCCCCGCACTGTCGCTGTGGCTACCGAACCTGATCGCCAATTAGCGTGCCCGCGCGACCTGCGCAAACCAACGTTTGAAGTGAGTCACCATGCCCGTCATCACCACGATTGAAGACCTGCGCCTGCTGGCCAAGCGGCGCGTGCCGCGCATGTTCTACGACTACGCCGATTCGGGCTCGTGGACGCAAAGCACTTACCGCGCCAACGAGGCCGACTTCCAGACCATCAAGCTGCGCCAGCGCGTGGCGGTGAACGTTGAACAGCGCAGCACGGCCAGCCGCATGGTCGGGGTCGACGTGGCCATGCCGGTGGCCATTGCCCCCACGGGCCTGACCGGCATGCAGCATGCCGACGGCGAAATTCTGGCGGCCAAGGCGGCGCAGGCGTTCGGCATCCCGTTCACGCTCAGCACCATGAGCATCTGCTCGATCGAAGACATTGCCGCACACACGACAGCGCCGTTCTGGTTCCAGCTCTACGTCATGCGCGACCGCGATTTCATCGAACGCCTGATCGACCGCGCCAAAGCCGCGAAGTGCGGCGCGCTGGTGCTCACGCTCGATTTGCAGATCCTCGGCCAGCGCCACAAAGACATCAAGAACGGCCTGTCCGCGCCGCCCAAGCCCACCATCGCCAACCTCATCAACCTGTGCACCAAGCCGCGCTGGTGCCTGGGCATGCTGGCCACGAGCCGGCGCAAGTTCGGCAACATCCACGGCCATGTGAAGGGCGTGACCGACATGTCCAACCTGGGCGCGTGGACGGCGCATCAGTTCGACCCGCGGCTGAACTGGGGCGATGTGGAATGGATCAAGAAACGCTGGGGCGGCAAGCTGATCCTGAAAGGCATTCAAGACGTGGAAGATGCCAAGCTGGCCGTAAACAGCGGGGCCGATGCCTTGATCGTCAGCAACCACGGCGGGCGCCAGCTCGACGGCGCTGAATCGAGCATCAACGCCCTGCCCAGCATCGCCGCCGCGGTGGGCAGCCAGATTGAAGTGCACATGGACGGCGGCATCCGCAGCGGGCAAGACGTGCTCAAGGCCCTGGCGCTGGGCGCACGTGGCACCTACATTGGCCGCGCCATGCTCTATGGGCTGGGCGCGCTGGGCGAAGCCGGCGTGAGCCAGGCGCTGGCGATCATTCACAAAGAGCTGGACTTAACCATGGCTTTTTGCGGCCGCACCCGGGTCGAAGACGTGGATCATTCCATCCTGTTGCCGGGGACGTTTCCCGTGCCCAGGAGCCTTTGAGCATGAGCGTATTTTCCCGTTGCGCGGCTGGCCTGTTGCTGCTCGGCGCAACCAGCGCGTGGGCGCAAGATGGCGACGACATCGTCATCGGCGCCAGCCTGCCGCTCACCGGCTTCAATGCCGCGGCGGGCCAGGAAGGGCTGGCGGTCATCAAGGCCACCTTCAACAGCATCAACCGCACCGGCGGCATCAACGGGCGCAAGCTGCTGCTCAATGCGCTGGACGACGAATTCAACCCCGACAAAGCCGCCGCCAACGCCACGAAGCTGACCGACAGCCGCGCCGTGGCGCTGCTCAACTGCTGGGGCACGTCGAGTTGCAGCGCGATGATGCCCATCATCACCAAGGCCGGCATGCCCATGGTGGCGGGCATTGCCGGTGGCGGGCCGATGCGCCAGAACCCCGGCCGCTTCGCTTTCAATGTGCGCCCCACGACCGACGCCGAAATCGCCCGCATGGTCAACCAGATGCTCACGGTGGGCCAAACCGGCATCGCCCTGGTCTACCAGAACGACCTCTTTGGCAAGAGCGGCCAGGCCGCCGCCAAGAGCGTGTTCGCCAAGGCGCAGGTTGCGCCGCTGGCCGAACTGGCCGTTGAGCGCGACGGCAGCAACGCCGCGACCATGGTCAGCGCGTTGCAAAAACTGCCGGCGCTGAACGGCATCATCGTCATCGCCGCACCGCCCGCCACCGTGAAGCTCATTCCCGCGCTGCGCCAGGGCGGGCTGAACATTCAGGTCTACAACCTGGCCGCCCAGGCCACGCGCAAGGTGGCGGCCGACCTGGGCAAGCACACCGCCGGCGTGGTCTTCACCACTCTGGTGCCCAGCCCCTGGCGCGACGGCGTGCCCGTGGTGCGCGAATATCAGCAAGTGATGAACGCTGCCGGCGGCACACAGGAATTTTCATACCTGGGGCTGGAGGTCTTCATCAACACCAAGGTGCTGGTGGATGCGTTGCGCAAGGCCGGCCGCAACGTCAGCCGCGAGGGCCTGGTCAGTGCCCTTGAAACCATGGGCAACCGCCAGTTCGGGCCGATGAGCATCGGCTACGGCCCGGGCGACCGCGAAGGCTCCGGCTACGTGGGCCTGACCATCATCGACCGCCAGGGCCGGTTCCTGGAGTGAATGCGCCGCTGCAGCAGAAGGTTAAAGCTGCTTGGCGTTGAACGTGTCGCACTGGCCCATGCTGCCGGTTTGCAGGCCGCGCTTGAACCAGGTGGTGCGCTGTGCGCTGCTGCCATGCGTGAAGGCCTCGGGCACGACCATGCCTTGAGACTTGCGCTGCAGGTTGTCGTCACCGATCTGCGCCGCGGCATTCATGGCTTCTTCCAGGTCGCCCTGCTCCAGCCAGCCCTTGCCCTTTTGCGAGTGGTGCGCCCAGACGCCGGCAAAACAGTCAGCTTGCAATTCCACGCGCACTGACAGCGCATTCATCTGCACTTCTGGAATGCGCCCGCGCATGCCGTCGACCTTGGCGGTGATGCCCATCAGGTTTTGCACATGGTGGCCCACCTCGTGCGCAATCACATAGGCCTGGGCAAAGTCACCCGGTGAGCCGAGCTTGGCGCGCATGGTGTCGAAGAACGCCATGTCGAGGTAGACCTTGCGGTCGCCCGGGCAGTAGAACGGGCCCATGGCCGACTGGCCGGTGCCGCAGGCCGTGGGCGTGGCGCCGCGGAACAGCACCATGCGCGGCTGCGCGTACTGCGCATTGGCGGCCTTGAACTGCGCCAGCCACACGTCTTCGGTGTCGGCCAGCACGGTCGAGACAAAGGCCGCCGCCGCGTCGCCCGCCGGCGGCTTGAGCGCCGGGCCACTCTGCACTTGCGGCGCCGGGCCACTGTCGCCACTCAGCAGGCCCAGCACGGTGAGTGGGTTGATGCCGAAGATCCAGCCAGCCACCAGGGCAATGACGATGCTGCCCAGGCCGATGCCGCGCCCACCCAGGCGCATGCCACCACCCCCACCGCCGCCGGGTGAACCGCGGCGGTCTTCAACGTTGTCGCTCTGGCGGTTGCCTTCCCATTTCATGGCTTGAACTCCTTGGCTAGACATCACGGCGCGCTTGCATGGGCCGCGGGGGCGGGGCGCCCCAGGCTGGGGATCATAGGCGGGTGGGCGCAACGCCTGGGCGTGGCACGTTGACGTCAACCCGCCCCCCCTAAGGCGGCACCGGTGTATTACCCGTTCGGGCCATGGTGGCAATGCTGGGCGCTACCTAGACTGAAGCCACGAGTTGCCGCAAACCTTTCGCCACCGCTGCCAAGTGCGTTCGATAGTGGGCTGTGTGTAACCGGACGTTCCGTTCCATGTGTAGTCAAACCCAACTTCGGAGGCCTTTCATGGCAAGCAAGAAACTTCCTGTCTTCCTGGCGGCGTGTTTGATCGCCGTCTCAGGGTTCTTCCTTTTGGCGATGCCGGCGCGCTCGGTGCATGACACCACCCCCATCAACATTTTCGAACTCGACGGCAACGTCGCGGACTCGGGGCTGGCTGGTGACGACTGGTCGACCGCGAATTTCGGTGGCCTGACCGGCACCCAGTTAGCGAAGACCGGTGTCCTTGCCGATCCGGCGCCGCAAAGCATCTTCAGCGGCGGCGGCTCCAAGGACGACCTTGACCTGAACGGCGCGCTGGCCGGCGCCGGTGGCTGGAAGCACAAGACCGGCCAGGTGCCCGACAAGGACGACATCACCAACGCCTATGCCGTGGCCTACAACGTCGGCGGCGATTTGGTGATCTACGCGGGAGCGGATCGCCTCGACAACAGCGGCGATGCCTTCATGGGCTTCTGGTTCTTCCAAAACCAGATTGGTCTTGGACCGATTTCCGGAAACTCCGGACCCTTCACCGGCCAGCATGCGGTGGGCGATGTGCTGGTGCTCGCCAACTACTCCGGCGGCGGAACGACTGTCAATATCGAGGTGCTGAAATGGGTCGGCAGCGGCGGCAACGTCAACGGCACCCTGCAACGCATCGGAGGCGGGTCAGCCACGCCGGCAACCTGCTCAAGCGGACTGGCGAACGATCTGTTCTGCGCCATCACCAATCCGGACGCCACGCAAACGCCACCATGGCCCTACGCCAATAAGAACGGCGGGACCAATTTCCCGACCGCGGCGTTCCTGGAACTGGGTATCAATATCAGCAAGGTCTTCTCAGCAGCAGGCGGCGGTGCGGTGCCATGCTTCTCGTCGTTCATGGCCGAGACGCGCTCTTCGTCGTCGGTCAACGCGGTGCTGAAGGACTTCGCGCTGGGCAGCTTCCCGGTCTGCGGCGTGGCCGTCAGCAAGGTCTGCAAGAACCCGCTCCTCCTGGCCGACAACGCGACGATCAGATACACCATTGAGGGACGGGTCGAGAACACCGGCTTCGGCACGCTGACCAATGTTGGCTTGAGCGACAACCCGACGGCGGAGACGGCGTTCGAGCGCTTCGCCTGCGACGGTAACCTTCCGACAGGTGGTGTGGTGGGTGCATTTGGCACTGGATTCTCGCTGGCTCCGCTGGCCTCGGCATGCTACCGATCGACGTTCATTACGACGACCAACGGGCAGGACGACGTGGTCACCGCGACGGCGAGCGCCGGCAACGCCACCGTGACGGCACAGGCAGGAGCCGACTGTCCGAACATCAATCTCTCACCGTTGCTCGACGTCACCAAAACCTGCAGCACGACACTTGCGGTGGATAGCAATAAACTTGTGGTTCAAGTCGATGTCGATGGCAGTGTGTGCAACACGGGTGACTCGACACTGTCGAACGTCACGGTGACCGATACCGATATTGGCGCGAACCTGGTGAACCTGCTGGGATCACCGCAAACGCTTGCGGTCGGGGCCTGCAAGACGTTCAAAGGCTCGTACTTCCCATCGAGTGCCGAAAACCAACTGAACCTGGGAACGAGCACGCTGGTGCCCGGACTCGCGAAGTTCAGCGACACGGTGACCGCAACCGCCACCGCACCGCTCGGCTTCCAGGTGCCGGTGGACACGGCGACGGCCGAATGCACCTTGTGCCCGGGCGGGGTATGCACGTCAGCGGCAACAGGGACGCAGACGAAGATGTTCAGGCGCACTCGCTGAGCGCCTGATCGCCGGCCGCGCCCGATGGCGGCCTTCGAGTCAAAGAGGGCGGGGACTCTCCCCGCCCTTTTTTCGTCTCTCGACCAACGCCTACTGCACCGCGAAGCCGCCCACGGCGCTGGCCGTGGAGCCCAGGTAGCTGGCGTTGTCATGCAGTTGCCAACTCCCCACCGGATCCTTGCGACTTACGCGATAGTTCGCGCTCGCGACGCCCGACGCGTTGGTGGTCGCATTCAGCGCCACCGTCGCGCCGTTCGGTTTAATGATCGTGAACGCCACACTGGCGTTGGCCACGGGGATGCCGCCGGATCGCACGCTGGCGCTCATCGCCACGCTTTCGTTGCTTCGGTACACGGCCTTGTTGGTCGCGACCGTCGTGACCAGTGCACCGGCGACGATATAGGTGGTGTTTGCCAAAACGCTGTTGGCAGCGCTCGAGCCGTTGGTGGCGCGCACGCCCACCGGGTAGGTTGCCGCGACGGCGCTGGTCGCAGACGTGACCGTCAGCGTGGTCGTTGCACCACCACCCGGCATCAGCGACAAGGTCGGGTTGGCGAAACTGCCACTCCAGCCGGCCGGCAGCGTGGCTTGCAGGTTCAATGCCGAGGCACCACAGCCAACGTTGTCGTTGTTGGTGATGCTGGCGCTGTAGTTCAGCGCGGTCCCTGCTGCGACGGCTGCTGTGCCGGCCGAAACGGTGACGGTTGGGTTGGCGCGCACGCAGCCCGAGGGTGCGCCGAGCGTCACATTCACCGTGGCCTGCGTCGAGTCGCGGCCAGTGAGCGTGATCGTCACGCCGGCCGCACTGTCGACGAAGGCCTGCCCGGGCAGCAGCGCAGCATCGGTCATGTCGAACGTCGGCACGGTGTTGGGAGTCATGTCGAGCAGGTAGCTGCTGTTGCGGTCGCCGTCGGTCCCGGTGCGGATCAGCACGCCGTTGACCAGGTTCGACTGGTACAGACTGGTCAGGACGGCGTCGAATCCGATCGGCTGGCGGTATTCGATGTAGTACCAGGTCTTGGCTCCAGTCGCGGCGTTGGTGCTCTTTAGCACCTTGAGTGCCTTGGCGCTCGCCGTCGCGGCTTCATAGGCGCCGATTTGGTACGAGCCGCTGGCCGTGGCGGTTGCGATCGGCGGCTGCGCGCCGGCATTCAGCCAGCCGAGGCGTTCCTTCTGGAACGCGTTGAAATGGCCGGCCGTATTGGCGCCCATCACATCGGCGACATCGCCATAGTCGTAGATCGTGCAGGTCGGGCCGAGCGGCATCGGATCGCAATCGTTGGAGTGCGAATGTTGCAGCCCGAAGTTGTGGCCCAACTCGTGCGCGACCACCTTTAATTCCAGCCGGCCATTGATCCAGGCGTCGGACGTTGTGCCACCGACTGTTCCGACACCCGACCAGATACAGGCCGCGTTGCGCGGGAAGACATAAATGAATCGGCTGTACGCCGACAGGTTGATCCCGGCATTGCTCGCCGCCTGCTTGGCCGCCGTCGCAATGTCGCTGGTGACGCAATTCGCCGCCATCGGCAGCGTCAACCATCCGAAGGTATTGCCAGTGAACCAGGTCGTCTGGAACGAGTTCTCGCGCATGAAGCCGCTGACCTGGTTGAAGACCATGTCGTTGGCCTGTGCCACCGTGTAGGGCTGGCTGACATCGTCCTGAAAGTTGACCAGCAGCACCGCCACCTTCTGCTCGCCTTGCGTGTTGGGCAATGGCGCGGCAACCGTAACCGCCAGGCTGCCGGTGTCAGTGCCGTCCAATGCCATGACTTGGCCAGTCTGAATGCCCTTGACGCGCAACGTCGCGCCGCTATGCAGGTCAGGCGCCTTGCCTTTGAACCGCAGTTCGAGACGGCCTGTTTGGGTCTTCAGGAAGTGCCGGGTGCGGCTGAGGTTCGGATGGTCTTCAACCACGATTTCCAGCCGGCCCTCTGCCACTGCCGGCGCCGCCTGCGCAACGCTGGCGAACCCGGCCAACATGAGCAAACCCAAGAGGAACCGATGCAGCGCCAACCACCCGGGCGCCCTGAGCGCACACCGGATACCCCATGAACCAAACCCATTTCGCCCCAAACCAATTGGCGTCGCCCGCATGTCCATACCTCGAAATAACTGCCTGGCCACGCCGATCGCCGCCAAAACGCCGCGCAGCTTAGTCAGGCACAGGGCTGGGCACGTAACCAAATGGGTACCGTTGCAGCGCCTTGGCCAGTGGGGTTTGTGCGGTCTGTTCCGCTTGAGAGCGGTGTTTTAGGGATGTGGCCCGGCCCCAGCAGGCCTACATTTCGTGACAAATGCTCGCAAACCCGGCCCGCATTTGCGGGGCACAGGGTCGGAATCTTTGGCACAGGAAGTCAACCATGGCGTTTCAGTCCGTGTCTACCAGCCCAGGCTGGCAACAAGCCTGGCCCGCGCAACGTCCAGCGCGCGTCGGCGCTGAGGCCTTCCCCATATGGCAAGTCGCACTCATCAGGTGCGAGGCGCGCGCCGGCGATTGCTTTGGCTTGCGCACCTGGCCCGCCGCCGAGCCGGATTCAGCGTGGTACCGGCTGGCGGCTTTCACACTTCCCGATGCCCACGGCATGCAGTTCGCGCTGGATGAGTTGGTATCCAGCCAGGTTGCCGCGCAGGCCTTGATCGTGGACGCCGATCTCATCTGCAGCCACAGCCTTGCGGCCTTGCACCGATACCGCCAACTGCGGCCGCAGTTGCCCTGGCTGATGGCCTGGGATGCGCCCAGCGCTGAAAACTGCAAGCTGGCGCTTGCGCTTCGGGTTCACGGGGCGCTGGCTTGGTCCAGCTCGCGCGAGCAGCTGGCGCAAGCGCTGGGTGCCGTGCGAGCGGGCGAGTTGTGGTTCCCTCGCCGGGTGCTGCAAGCGCTTTATGTTGCCGCTTTGGGCGCCCAGCCTTCTTCAGACACTGCCTGGCATGAAGACCCTGCCGCGCCGGGGTTGACCGCGCGTGAAGCGCAGGTGCTGGCGCGCTTGCGCCATGGGCACAGCAACAAGCAGATCGCCGGTGAGCTCAACATCAGCCTGAACACCGTGAAGAAACACCTGGCGCATGTCTACGCCAAGCTGGGCGTGCACAACGCCCGCCAGGCCGCGGCCTGAGCGCTGAACGCTGAACGCGCAGCCTCAGGCCTTGGGCAGCGTCACCCCGCGCTGGCCCTGGTACTTGCCGCCGCGGTCGCGGTAGCTGGTTTCGCAGACTTCATCGCTTTCGAAGAACAGCACCTGCGCGCAGCCTTCGCCAGCATAGATCTTGGCCGGCAGCGGCGTGGTGTTGCTGAACTCCAGCGTCACAAAGCCTTCCCATTCAGGCTCGAACGGCGTCACGTTGACGATGATGCCGCAGCGCGCATAGGTGCTCTTGCCCACGCAAATGGTGAGCACGTTGCGCGGGATGCGGAAGTATTCGACCGTGCGCGCCAGCGCAAAACTGTTGGGCGGGATGACGCAGACATCGGCTTCGATGTCAACGAAGCTGCGTTCGTCAAAGGCCTTGGGGTCGACCACCGTGCTGTACACGTTGGTGAAGACCTTGAACTCGCGCGCACAGCGCACGTCGTAGCCATAACTGCTGGTGCCGTAGCTGACGATCTTCTGGCCGTCTGCGCTGTGGCGCACCTGGCCCGGTTCGAAGGGTTCGATCATGCCGGTGCTGCTGGCCATGCGGCGGATCCACTTGTCGCTTTTGATGCTCATACATGGATTTTAGGAGCCTGTCTTCAGCGCAAAGACTTCGTGCATCATCGTCGCTGTCTATCCACCTCACCCAAATCGCCATGAAATTTCTGTTGCTTCACCTGACCGCACTTGTTGCGAGTGCCAGCCTGTGCCACAACGCCGCCGCCCAACCCGCCACTGACGCCGCCAGCGCCGCTGCGCGCGAGGCCGGCGCCGTGGTCACCCCCAGCGGCCTGGTCTACCGTAGCCTGCGCGAAGGCAAAGGCGCCCACCCCAAGGCCGAAGAAACGGTGAAGGTGCACTACCGCGGCACCTTGCCCGATGGCAAGGAATTCGACAGCTCCCATTCACGTGGCCAGCCGGCGCAGTTCCCGCTCAACCGCGTCATCAAATGCTGGACCGAAGGCGTGCAGCGCATGCAAGTGGGCGGCAAGGCCAAGCTCACCTGCCCGCCGGCCATTGCCTACGGCGAACGCGGCGCCGGCGCCGTGATCCCGCCGAACGCCACCTTGCATTTCGAGGTGGAGCTGCTCGACATCTCGCGCTGAGCCGGCGCGCGCTTTGACAAACCCGCCGCGCCTGTGCTGAACTGGCGCACCCCAGCCCGGAGCCCACCGCCATGGCCAGCCTGTTCCGCCCTGCCAGCGAATTGATGGTGCAGTACGCCCACTATCACCGCGACCGCCGCAACATCACCACCCACATGCTGGGCGTGCCGATGATCGTGTTGGGCGTGGGTGTGCTGCTGGCCCGTGTGCCACTGGGCGGCGCCTTCACGCTGGCCACTGCCGCCTGGGCGCTGACCACGCTGTGGTACCTCACCCGCGGCCATTTGCTGCTGGGCCTGGCGGTGAGCCTGCTCAACGGCGTGCTCATCGCTCTGGCGCACACGTTGGCCGGCGGCAGCACGGCGCATTGGCTGGGCTGGGGGGTCGGTTTGTTTGTCGTGGGGTGGATCATTCAGTTCGTGGGCCACTACTACGAAGGCCGCAAGCCGGCTTTTGCTGATGACGTGACCGGCTTGCTGACCGGGCCGATGTTCGTGGCTGCCGAAGCGTTGTTCGCCCTGGGCCTGGCACGGCCGCTGTTCGATGAGATCGAGCGCCGTGCCGGCCCCACGCACCTGCGCGACCTGGCCCACCCGGTAGCCTGAGAGCCTGTGAACAAATCCGACACGCCCGCTCGTGCGCCCCAGGCGGCGCCGCTCGTCGTTGCAAATGCTCGCCATAGCCCGCGCTATGGCTGTGCTTTGCGCCTAGATCGACACCCCCTGGAGCACCCACTCGGGCGCGCCGGATTCATTCACAGGCTCTGACGTTTGACAGAACTGGCCGGCCAAATCCTCACCCCGCAGGGCTGGCGCTCGGGGCGGCTGTGGCATGCCGGCGGGCGCATCGTCGGCATTGAAGGCGAATTGATCGACGAGGCCACAGCGCGCAACGGCGCTGCGCCCCTGCTGCTGCCGGGCTTCGTGGATCTGCATGTGCATGGCGGCGCCGGGCGCGACGTGATGGAAGGCGGCGGCGCCGCCGTGGCCATCGCACAGGCCCATGCCCGCCATGGCACGACCTCGCTGCTGGCCACCACCATGACGGCGCCGCTTGATGAATTACGTGAGGCGTTAACTTCCCTGCAACCTGCCTGCCAGGCCCGCGCCGCCGGTGCGGCGCGCATCCACGGCATTCACCTCGAAGGCCCTTACCTCAGTGCCGCCAAACTCGGCGCGCAACCCGAATTCACCCGCAGCGCCACGTTCGACGAGATCCTGGCGCTGCGCGCCCTGGCGCCGATCCGCCTGCTCACCCTGGCGCCCGAAGTGCCCGGGCACCTGGCGTTGATCAGCGCCCTGCGCGCTGCCGGTTTAACCATTCAGATCGGCCACTCCGAGGCCAGTTACGAAATCGGCGTGGCCGCACTGGCGGCGGGCGCGGCCGGCTTCACCCATTTGTTCAACGCCATGAGCCCGCTGCACCAGCGCGCGCCGGGCCTGGTGGGCGCGGCGCTGGCCCATGCCACGCATGCCGAGATCATTCCAGACCTGCTGCATGTGCATGCCGGCGCGCTGCGCGTGGCTTTGCGCGCCATCCCCAAGTTGTATTGCGTCACTGATTCGACCGCCGGCGCCGGCATGCCCGACGGCCCCTACCGGCTGGGCCGCCAGGTGGTGCACAAGTGCCTGGGCGGCATGCGCCTGGCCGACGGCACGCTGGCCGGCAGCGCGTTGACCATGGATCAGGCGCTGCGCAACCTGGTGGGGCTGGGCTTGACGCTGCAAGAGGCTTCGCTGCGCACGGCCACGCACGCGGCCGAGTACATGGGCTGGGCTGATCGCGGCCGGCTGACCGTGGCTGCCAGCGCCGACGTGGTGGTTCTTAACCGCGAGCTTGAGGTGACGCAGGTGTGGGTGGAAGGCGAACGCATCACCCTGTGAGGCAGCTCACTGCGGCAGCGAGCGCACCTTTTGCCCCACTGTAGCCTTGCTTCATTGAGGTGGTGTGAGGCAGCGGGCAGCGCTGACTGCGCCATAGGCGCGGCAGCCTTCAGGTCTGCCAGACCCGCGGCGCGGCACCACGCCGCTGCCACAGCACCTCGCGCCAGGCCACGCGCACGGGCTGCAGCAGCGCGGCCAGCGGCTCGATGCGCGGGCCCAGCGCGCGCAGCACCAACACCTGGGGGTGAACCAGGCTGACGCCGGCGCGCACCGCGCCGCCCTGATGCGCGATGACCTGGCGCGCTGTTTCCAACGCCGCCTCGACCCGGCTTAACGCAAGAGGTGAGCCGGCGGCGAACCACATCGTGGCCAGCGCGCGCTGGCCCGCCAGGCCAAGGGGGGAATCGAGCAGGCGCACATCGGCCGCACCGATGCGCGCCGCGTCAAGCCATGCGCCAGGCACTTCGATGCGCTGGCGCACGCAGCCGCGCACGAACGGCTGGTCGGCCGCCGGCAAACCCAGCGCCAGCAGATCCCAGCCCAGCATTTCGGCGCCCGCCGCCAACTCAAAGCTTTGCAGGTTGGCCGCTTGCGCGCCGCTGTAAACGATGCTCTCTTGCGGCAACCATTCCAGCCGGGCCCCCGCGGCCAGCGTGGCGCGCACGCTTTGCGTGGCCTGCGGCCCCAGGCTGCGATAAAAGCGCGTGGCGCCGGCAGTGGTGGCCAGGGCGTGGGCGCCCGCATCCAGCGTCATCGTCAGGCCCACCACGTCGCCGCCCACCAGGCCCGAGGGCGGGTGCACCAGCACATGGTGGCAAATGCCGGGCCCTTCGGGGTACAGCGCCTTGAGCACCCGCAGCGGGCCTTCATGCTCGGCATGCGCGCGGGTGCGCTCACCCACGCGCTCGTAGTGCAGCCGCAGCGCGGCGTGCCAGGCCATCGCCGGCCTACGCCGCGTTCAACAAACCGCGCTGTTCGATGAAGCTCACCACCTCGGCCAAGCCCTGCTTCGTTTTCAGGTTGGTCATCACGAAAGGCCGGGCGCCGCGCATGCGCCGCGTGTCGGCGTCCATCACCTCCAGGCTCGCGCCCACATAGGGTGCCAGGTCGGTCTTGTTGATGATGAACAGGTCGCTCTTGGTGATGCCCGGCCCGCCCTTGCGCGGAATCTTCTCGCCCGCGGCCACGTCGATCACATAGAGGGTGAGGTCACTTAACTCCGGGCTGAAGGTGGCAGCCAGGTTGTCGCCGCCGCTTTCAATGGACACGATGTCGGCATCAGGGAATTTCTCCAGCATGCGGTCCACCGCTTCGAGGTTGATCGACGCATCCTCACGAATCGCCGTGTGCGGGCAGCCACCC
>JAYUQE010000150.1:0-14198 GCA_043756905.1 Burkholderiales bacterium
ACGGGCCAGCTGCGGCGCGTGCAGCCCGGCACTGTTGACCACGCAGCGTGTGGCCAGTTGCATGGGCTGCGCGCCGCCCACTTCAAGCACCCATTCACCAGCGTGGCGAAACAACCGCTGCACCGGGCTGTTCAGCGCCAGCATCGCACCCTGGTCCTGCGCCTGGCCCAGCAGGCTGAGCATGAAGCCGTGGCTGTCGATGATGCCGGTGCTGGGCGAATGCAGCGCCGCCGTGCAGTGCAAGGCGGGTTCCAGCGCCTGGGCTTGCGCCGCGCTCAGGGCTTGCAAGTCGCTCACCCCGCATGCGTGGGCGCACTGCTGCATGGCGCGCAGGCCGGCCTCTTGTTCGGTGCCGGTGGCCACGATCAGTTTGCCCACGCGCCGGTGCTCGATGCCGTGCCCGGCGCAGTAGGCGTACAGCAGCTCGCGGCCACGCACGCACAGCCGCGCCTTCAGTGAACCAGGTGCGTAGTACAGCCCGGCGTGGATGACTTCGCTGTTGCGCGAACTGGTGGCGCTGCCAAACGCCAACGCGGCTTCGAGCAGCACCACTTCACGCCCCTGCCTGGCCAGCGCCCGGGCCACTGCCAAGCCCACCACGCCCGCACCCACCACCACGGCCTGCACCCGTTCCATGGCGTTTCAGCGCAGGCCGAAGGCCCCGGGCCGGTCACCATCGGCCACGTAGCGCTGCACGCGTGGTGGCTCGGTGCCGATGTGAAAGGCCAGGCGGCGCTCGCGCAGGCCAGCGTCGGCGGCGGTGAAGCGCTCCAGGCGGCGCAGGTGCTCGAGCCAGGACTCGTCAAGAAAGTATTCGATATATCGCCCCGGTACAGCGGTATCGCGGAACAGGCCCCACGACAGCGCACCCTGGCGCAAGCGGGCGCGGCGGGTGAACTGCATCACGGCGGCAAATTCGCCCGCCTGGGCCGAGTTGATCAGGTATTCGACGGTCACCATCACCGGGCCTTCATCGCCCTGGATGTCGATCGCGGTTTCGGGCACCGGGCCGGCGGGCGCGGGGCTGAAGTCGGGGTCGGCGCCGCCTTCAACTGAAATCTTGCGCGTGGCCAGCAGCACCAGCGGCCCAGCGATGGCCGCGCAGATCACCGCGGTGCGCACGCTGTACAGGCCCGCCACCTGGCCCCACAACAACGAGCCCGCGGCGGCGCCGCCCATCAGCGCCATCTGGTAGATCGACATGCCGCGCGCGCGCACCCAATTGGGCAGCGCCACCTGGGCGGCCATGGTGAGCGAGTTGGCGGTGGAGATCCAGCACATGCCCAGCACCGCGATGGCCGGCAAGGCCAGCCAGACATTGGGCGCAAACACTGCCAGCACCGACATGCCGGCGTGGCCCAGGGTGCCGAACAGCACGAACTGGTCGCGGTTGAAGCGCTCGCGCCAGCGCGGAAAGTACAGCGCCGCGATCACCGCCCCGCCGCCCACGCTGGCCAGCATGGCGGTGTACGTGCCCGGCCCGGCGCCGTGGATGTTGCGCGCCACCAGCGGCAACAAGGCGAGGAACGCGGTGGATTGCAGAAAGAACATGAAGATGCGCCACAGCACCTTCTTCATGCGCGGCGACTGCATCACATGCTGCCAGCCCACCCGCATGGCGCCCACGAAGCGCTCGCCGGGCAGGGTGCTCACCCGCGGCGTGGAACGCCAGCGCAGGATCATGGCAAACGCCACCAGCGCCAGCAGCGCATTGAGCACGAACACCACGCCGCTGCCCAGCGCAGCCAGCAGCGCGCCGGCGGCCACCGGGCCGATCACGCGCGACAGGTTCATCGAGATGCCGTTCAACGCCATGGCCGCGCCGAGTTGCGACCGCGGCACCACCTCGGGCACGATGGCGCTGAACACCGGCCAGCGCATGGCCAGGCCGATGCCGTTGGCGAAGGTGAGCGCCAGCAGCAGCGGCGCGGTGAGGTGATCGGTGAGCGCCAGCGCGGCCAGCGTCAGCGCCACCAGCGACACCCACAGTTGCGTGCTGGCGAAATAGCGCCGCCGATCCACGATGTCGGCCAGCGCGCCGCTGGGCAGGCCGAGCAGGAACACGGGCAAGGTGGAGGCGGTTTGCACCATGGCCACCAGCACCGGGCTGGTGGTTAACGATGTCATCAGCCACGCCGCGGCCACGTCGTTCATCCACATCGTGATGTTGGCCATGAAGCTGGCCAGCCACAGGCCGCGAAAAACGCTGCCGCCCAGCGGCGCGAAGGTCGGGTTGTTGCGCAGGGCCCTCAACAAAGCATGCATCGGTGCAGGATAGTCGCAGCGCGCGCCAATGAAATGGCCCTGCCGTTGCGGGCAGGGCCAGTCCGGGGCGTCGGCGCGGGCTTCAGTCGTCGACGAAGGTTTCTTCTCGCTTCTTGCTGATCGACGGCAGAGACACCACGATCACCATGATCAGCGCGGCCAGCAGCAGCCCGGCCGACAGGCCGCGGGTCATGAAGGTCGTCCAGTCACCGCGCGACAGCAGCAAGGCGCGGCGCAGGTTCTCTTCCATCATCGGCCCGAGGATGAAGCCCAGCAACAACGGCGCCGGTTCGCAGCCCAGCTTGTAGAACGTCAGGCCAACGAGACCGAAAATGGCGGCCAGGTAGACGTCGAAGGTGTTGTTGTTCAGCGTGTACAGCCCGATGCCGCAGAAGGCCATGATCGCCGGGTACAAGAAGCGGTAAGGCACGGTGAGCAGCTTGATCCACATGCCGATCAGCGGCAGGTTCAGGATGACCAGCATCGCGTTGCCGACCCACATGCTGGCAATCAGGCCCCAGAACAACTCCGGGTTGCTGGTCATCACCTGCGGGCCGGGCTGGATGCCCTTGATGGTCATCGCGCCCACCATCAGTGCCATCACCGCGTTGGGCGGAATGCCCAGGGTGAGCATGGGAATGAAGCTGGTTTGCGCGCCGGCGTTGTTGGCGCTCTCGGGGCCCGCCACGCCGCGGATGTTGCCCTGGCCGAACGGCACTTCGCCTGGCCGGCCCTTGAGTTTTTTCTCAACCGTGTACGCTGCAAAGGCCGCCAGCAAGGCGCCGCCGCCGGGCAGAACGCCAAGAATGGAGCCCAGCGCCGTGCCGCGCAGCACAGCGGGGTAGGCGTCCTTGAAGTCCTGGTAGGTGGGCCACAGGCCCTTCACATCCTTGGTGAAGACCTCGCGATGTTCGGGCGGCCGGCTGAGGTTCATGATGATTTCGCCGAAGCCGAACACGCCCATGGCGATGGCCACGAAACCCAGGCCGTCGGTCAGCTCGGGGATGTCAAAGCTGTAGCGCGGCACGCCGGAAATCACGTCGGTGTTGATCTGGCCCAGCAGCAGGCCCAGCAGGATCATGCAAAGGGCCTTGATCAGCGAGCCCGAGGCCAGCACCACCGCGCCGATCAGGCCCAGCACCATGAGCGAGAAGTATTCGGCCGGGCCGAACTTGAACGCCAGCTCGGTGAGGGGCGGGGCAAAGGCGGCGATGACGATGGTGCCCACGCAACCGGCAAAGAACGAGCCCAGGCCGGCGGCGGCCAGCGCCGCGCCGGCGCGGCCCTTGCGCGCCATTTGGTAGCCGTCGATCGCGGTGACCACCGAGCTTGACTCACCTGGAACGTTGATCAGGATGGCCGTGGTGGAGCCGCCGTACTGCGCGCCGTAGTAAATGCCGGCCAGCATGATGAGCGCGGGCGTGGCGTCGAGCGCGTAGATGCTGGGCAGCAGCATGGCAATGGTGGCCACCGGCCCCAGGCCCGGCAGCACGCCGATCAGCGTGCCCAGCATCGCGCCGAAGAAGGCATAGGCCAGGTTTTGCAGCGTGAAAGCCACGCCAAAACCAAGCGCAAGGTTGTTCAAGAGTTCCATATCGTCTCTCAGGTGCGAGCCAGGAAGGTGGGCCACAGCGGGATGATCAGGTTCAGCCCCTTGATGAAGATCAGCCACGACCCCACCGTGAGCACGGCGCTGTTGATGATGACCTCCTTCCATTTGAACTCGTCGCCGGCCAGGCTGGCCACGACGATCAGCAAAGGCAGCGACAGCGCCATGCCCAGGCGCGGCAGCGCCACGGCAAAGGCCACCACGGCCAGGGTGATCAGGCTCATGGGCCGCCAGGGCACGCCACCGATCGGGTCGCCGCCTTCGGTTTCCACCGTCAGCGCCTTGAACAGGACGATGCCCCCCAACAAGGCCAGCAGAATGCCCAGCCCGAACGGAAAGTAGCCGGGGCCGGGCCGGGCGCTGCTGCCCATGCTGTACGTTTGCGCGCCGATGGCGAAAGCCACGCCGGTAACGATGAACAGCAGCCCCGACCAGAAGTCTTTCTGGCTCTTGATCTTCACGCAGCTCTCCTCGTTTTGGACATCTGCGCGGATTCTAGGCAGCGCCCTCCCGCGGGCCGGCTGTGGTTTCCACGTAAGCCCCGGAGCCTGTGACCCTCAGGCAGCCCGCACCGGCCGCCCGCTTTGGTCCGCGTTAAACACCCAGTTCAGGGGTGCAGCGCAAGACTTCTTCCAGCGTGGTCAGCCCTTCGGCGATCTTCATCGCACCGGCCAGGCGCAACGGGCGCATGCCGTCTTTCACTGCCTGGCCGCGCAGCGCCGGGGCATCGAGCGCGGGGTGGATGTGGCGCGCCGACGCGGGTGTGACGGCTAACAGTTCGTACAAGCCGACACGGCCGCGGTAGCCGGTGTGGCGGCATTCCAGGCAGCCCACAGCCTTGTACGCACGCAGGCCACCCGACAGCCGCCAGGGCTTGGTGAGTGACTCAAGCGATTCGCGCGTGGTGGCGTCATCGCGCGCCTTGCACGCCGGGCACAGCGTGCGCACCAGGCGCTGCGCCAGCACTCCCATCACGGTGGCGGCAATCAGGTACGGTGGCACGCCCAGGTCGGCCAGCCGGGTGATGGCCGCGGCAGCGTCATTCGTGTGCAGGGTGCTGAACACCAGGTGGCCGGTGAGCGCAGCTTGGATCGCCATCTCGGCGGTGGCCAGGTCGCGGATTTCGCCGACCATGATGATGTCCGGGTCCTGCCGCATCAGCGCGCGCAGGCCTTCGGCAAAGTTCAGGTCAAGCGCCGCCTGCACCTGGGTTTGGTTGAAGGCCGGCTCGATCATTTCGATCGGGTCTTCGATGGTGCACACATTCACTTCGTCCGTCGCCAGCGCCTTCAGCGTGGCGTACAGCGTGGTGGTCTTGCCCGAGCCGGTGGGGCCGGTGACCAGCACGATGCCGTGCGGCCGCTGCATCAGTTCGCGCCAGCGCGGGCCGTCGTGCGCGCCGAAGCCCAGGTGTTCGATGCTCTTCACCGCCGTGTCGGGGTCGAAGATGCGCATCACCATCTTTTCGCCGAACGCCGTGGGCAGGGTGGACAGGCGCATTTCGACTTCGGCGCCGGGCACGTCGAGCGTGTCGGGGCGTTTGGTCTTGATGCGCCCGTCGAGCGGGCGGCGGCGCTCCACCACGTCCATGCGGCCGAGCAGCTTGATGTGCGAGACCATCGCGTTCATCACGCCGAGCGGCACCTGGTAGACGGTGTGCAGCACGCCGTCGATGCGAAAGCGGATCACGCCCATGTCGCGGCGGGGTTCGAGGTGGATGTCGCTGGCGCGCTGGTCGAAGGCGTATTGCCACAGCCAATCCACCACCTGCACCACGCCCTGGTCATTGGCGTCGAGCTGCTTGGCGGTCTTGCCCAGTTCGACGAGCTGTTCGAAGTTCGCCGCCGCTGAAGATTCACCGGTCTTGGCCGCGGCGCGTACCGAGCGCGCCAGGGCGTAGAACTCGGTGGTGTAGCGGCGAATGTCAACCGGGTTGGCCAGCACCAGCTTCACGCTCTTGCGCAGGTGGCCTTCGATCTCGCCCACCCAGCCCACGTCGAACGGCTCGGCCGTGGCGATGGTCACTTCAGCCAGGCCCCACAACACCGGCAAGGCCACGCGGGCTTCGGCGTAGTGCACCGACATCACGTCGGCCACGCGGCCCACGTCGGCCTTGAGCGGGTCGATGCGCAGGTAAGGCAGCCCAGAGCGCTTGGCCAGCCATTCGGTCAGCGCTTCGGTGTCGAGCACGCTGCGGCCGCCCTCGCGCAGCAAGCCCGCGCTGCCCAGGCGCACCAGGGGGTGCTGGCTCGAATCGCCGGCGCCAAAGCGGCGCTGCACGCGTTCGCTCTCGGTCGCGGCCAGCAGGCCGTCTTGCACCAGCCATTCGAGCAGCACGCGCCAATCGAGCCGGCCCTTGACAACGGGCATGGCGCTGGTTGTCGCGCGCTTCATGCCGCGCTCGCCGCGCTCGCCGCGTACGGCCGCAGCATGCGCAGCCACTTGCGCGCTGGCGCGCCATAACGGCCATAGGCCGACTCGATGCGCTGTGCGCGACCGAGCAACTCGCCACGCTCCGGAAGGCCCGCGCCCTTGGCGGCAATGACCGTGGTGTTGCCTTCGCGGGTGGGTTGCAGGCTCCAAACGTGGCCGGCGCCGAACACCGCCGCGATACGCGCCGCGCTGTTGGCATAGCTGGCGTTGCGCCCGAACAGGTTGACGCTCATCACGCCGCCTTCGCCCAGCACGGCGCGGCAGGCGGCGTAAAAGGCTTCATCGTCGAGCACCGGCGCGGCGGCGTCATGGTCGTACAGGTCGACATGCAGCAAGCTGGCCAGCCCGGCGTGCGCGGGCTCAGTGACCCATTGCGCGGCATCGGCGCGCTGCACGCTCAAGCGCTCATCCTCATCACCCAATTCAAAGCAGACCCGGCAGGCCAGGATCACCTGCGGGTTCAGTTCCACTGCCGTGGTGCGCATCTTCAACACCCGGTGCGTGAAGCGGGTGATGGCGCCGGCGCCCAGGCCCAACTGCACCGCATGCCCGGCACGGATGTGCTCGAACGGCAACCACAACAGGCTGGCCAGCATGCGCTGCACGTATTCCAGCTCCACCACGTTGGGCTGCTTGATGCGCATCGAGCCTTGAATCCATTCCGTGCCCAGGTGCAGGCTGCGCACGCCGTCGTATTCGCTCAGGGTGGCGGGGGCGAGTTCGGGTTCAGCGGCAAGTTTGGCGGCGGGCATGGCGGCACGATAGCGCAGCGTGGCAGCGCGGCCCGCAGGTTGAAGCTGGTGATTTGCGCCGTGTTTGCCAGGCTCCAGCCACGCAGGGCAGCCAGCGTTTCAGCGATGCGCGGCAGCTCGGCCGGCTCGTTGCGGCTGCGCAGGCCCGCCGCGCGCTGGGCGGCACTGCGGTACAGCCAATGCGGCGGGATGTCGGGGGCGTCGGTTTCCAGCACCAGCGCGGTTTCGGGCAGGGTCTGCGCCAAGTGGCGGATCTGCAAGGCACGCTCGAACGTCATCGCGCCGCCAAAGCCGAGCTTGAAGCCGCGTTCAATGAACTGCCCGGCCTGCACCGCGCTGCCGTTGAAGGCATGGGCAATGCCACCGGCCACTTCAATGCGGCGCAAGCCTTTGAGCAGCCGGTCCGCCGAGCGCCGCACATGCAGGATCACCGGCAGGCCGGCGGCGCGCGCCAGCTTCAACTGCGCCAGGTAGAAGCGTTCCTGGAGCGCCGCGTCCAGGCCGGGCACGAAGAAGTCCAGCCCGATCTCGCCCACGGCCACCAGCAGCGGGTCATCACGCAGGCGTTGCAAGTGATGCTGCAGGGTGTCGAGATCAGCCGCCGCGGCCTCGTGCACAAACAGCGGGTGCAGCCCCAACGCATAGGGCTGCTGCAGGGCATGGGCCAGTTCGATGACGCGCGCAAAGTCAGCCGCCCGCACCGCCGGGATCACGATGCCTGCCACGCCGGCGTTGGCGGCGCGCGCCACCACGGCGCTGCGGTCGGCGTCGAACTCGGGCGCGTCGAGGTGGCAGTGGCTGTCTGTCCATTCCAGCATGCGGCCATCATGCAGGAAACCCACCCTGCACAGCCGGGGGTGGCGCGTGCTACTGTTGGGGCACGAGCCCATACCGGCCCCGCCACAACGGCCCGGTCCACCCACCCCCACCGGCATGCCCACTCCCCCACGACGCCCCGCGCTGTACAGCCGTTCAAGCAAGGCCGGCGCCGCGCCGCCCCCTGCACCGGCCAGCGCCGCAACGCCGCCAGTGGTGCGCCCCGCGGCAGCCTGGCGCCGCCTGCTGGCCCGCTTTCAGGCGCCGCTGTGGGGCCTGGCCGGCGCCGCGCTGGCGGTGGCCACCATGCTGCTGCTGGTGCCGCGCAGCCCGGTCATCACGCAAGACGACATCGACGCCGCGGTGCGCCAGTCGCTCGAAGAAAAGCCCTTGCCCTCGGCCGCCGCGCGCGCCTACGAGGCAGTCGCCGGCTCGGTGGTGCGGGTGATGGGCATGGACGAAGACGAGGCCAGCGAAACCAAACCGCCCGGACCAGGCGATAAGTCAGCCGACGCCGACAAATCTGAAAAAGCCGACAGAGGCAACGGTGAAAGCGGCGTGGGCACCGGCGTGGTCATCAAGGACGACGGCACCATCCTCACCAACCTGCATGTGGCCTATGGCGCCAAGAAGCTGCGCGTGCGCTTTCACAACGGGCATGAGTCAGACGCCACGGTGATCGGCACCCAGCCCGAGAACGACCTGGCCGTGCTCAAGGCCAGCAGCCTGCCTGACGACCTGGAAGCCGCCACCATGCGCTCCACGGCTGATCTTCGCCCGGGCGACGAGGTGATCGCCGTGGGCCACCCGTTCGGCATCGGCCCGTCGGTGAGCGCGGGGGTGGTGTCGGGCCTGAAGCGCGAATTCCGCTCGCCCGAAGGCCAGCGCATCCTGACCAATTTGATCCAGTTCGATGCCGCGGCCAACCCGGGCAATTCGGGCGGCCCGCTGGTCACCACCGACGGCCATGTGGTGGGCATCGTCACCGCCATCCTCAACCCCACGCGGCACCGCACCTTCATCGGCATCGGCTTTGCGGTGCCGATCGAAAACGCCGCCGCGGCCGCAGGCATGCCGCCGTTCTGAAATTTGGCATGCCACCGTTCTAACGTTTCAAACCACTTCATCCCGAACCCATTCATTCATGTCACACGCTGAAACTGAAGCCGCGGCCAGGCAACTTGAGCAGATCCTCTATGAAGTCAAGCGCGTGGTCGTCGGCCAAGACCGCTTCTTGCAGCGTGTGCTGGTGGCCCTGCTGGCCCAGGGCCACCTGTTGGTGGAAGGCGTGCCCGGCCTGGCCAAGACGCTGACCGTGAAGACCCTGGCCCGCGCCGTCAGCGGCAGCTTCAAGCGCATTCAGTTCACGCCCGACCTGGTGCCGGCCGACCTGGTGGGCACGCGCATCTACAACCAGCGCACGGGCGAGTTCGGCACCACGCTGGGCCCGGTGTTTGCCAACTTGCTGCTGGCCGATGAGATCAACCGCGCGCCGGCCAAGGTGCAAAGTGCGCTGCTTGAAGTGATGCAGGAACGGCAAGTCACCATCGCCGGCGAAACCCACCGCGTGCCCCTGCCCTTCGTGGTGATGGCCACGCAGAATCCGATCGAAACCGAAGGCACCTACCCGCTGCCCGAGGCGCAGGTCGACCGCTTCATGATGAAGGTGCTGGTCGACTACCCGAACGAGGAAGAAGAATTCGTCATCGCCGAGCGCGCCATCGCGCCGCCCGTGGACGTGGTGGCCGTGGCCAGCATCTCGCAACTGGCGCAGTTGCAGCGCGCCTGCGCTGATGTGTACGTCGACCCTTCAATCATTCAATATGCGGTGAAGCTGGTGGCGGCCACGCGCAACCCGGCCAAGGTCGGCGCGCCGGAGTTGGCCGCGGCCATCACCTACGGCGCCAGCCCGCGCGCCACCATCAGCCTGGTGGAAGGCGCCAAGGCGCTGGCGCTGATCAACGGGCGGCGCCATGCCCGCGCCGAAGACGTGACCGAACTTAGCCCCGACGTGCTGCGCCACCGCCTGGTGCTGAGCTATGAAGCGCTGGGCGATGGCATCACGGCCGATTCGCTGGTGCAGCAGTTGCTGCGCAAGATTCCCGTGCCCGAAGCACCGGCGAGTACACAGGCGAACGCCGGCCATGAAGAGCGCTGATTCGCTGCTGCGCCAGCTTGAGTACACCGTGCTCAAGCGGCTCGATGGCCTGCTGCAGGGCGACTACCGCACCTGGAGCCGCGGCCAGGGCGTTGACCTGGCTGACCTGCGCGAATACCAGCCGCACGACGATGTGCGCCACATCGACTGGAACGTCACCGCACGGCTCGACGTGCCGCACGTGCGCCGCTACATCGAAGACCGCGACCTCACCGCCTGGTTCCTGCTCGACGCCACGGCCAGCGTCGATTTCGGCAGTGAACAAACCACCAAGCTCGACTTGGCCGCCGGCTTCGTCGGCGTGCTGGCGCGCGTGCTCACGCGCCACGGCAACCGCGTGGGCGCGCTGCGCTACACGGGCAAGGTGGATACCGTGCTGCCGCCGCGCAGCAACCGCATGCAGGTGCTGCATGTGATCGACGCACTGCGCCGGCCCGCGCCGAAAAACCCGCAAGGCACGGCGCTGGCCGACCTGCTGCGCGCCGCCGAAAGCCTGGTGCGCCGGCGCAGCCTGATCTTTATCGTGTCTGACTTCGTTTCCGCGCCGGGCTGGGAAGCGCCGCTGGCCCGGCTGGCGCAGCGCCACGAGGTGCTGGCCGTGCGGCTGAATGATGGCGCCGATGTCGAGCTGCCGGCCTGGGGCCTGGTCACACTTGAAGACGCCGAAACCGGTGAACAGCTTTTCGTGGATGCGGGCGATGCGAAGCTGCGCCGGCGCTACACCGAGCTGGCCGCGCAAGCCGAAGACGAGCTGGTGGCCGCCTTGCAGCGCAGCGGCGCCGACACGCTGGAGCTGGCCACCGGCGATGACTTGCTCGAAGCGCTGCTGCGCTTTGCCCATATGCGCCGCCAGCGTGCGCGCATGAAACCTTCCGTGCGCTGGCCGCGGCACGGCGCGGCAGTGGTTGGAGCTGGAGCCCCGTCATGAGTTTTCAATGGCCCAACATGTTGTGGCTGCTGGCGTTGGTGCCGCTGCTGGTGGGGGCGTACTTCTGGCTGCTGGCGCGCCGGCGCAAGAGCACGGTGCGCTTGCCCAGCCTGGGTGTGGCACGCGCCGCCGCGCAGGGCACACGCATGTGGCGCCGCCATGTGCCACCGGCCTTGATGCTGCTGGCCCTGGCGGCGCTGGCAGTGTCCATCGCCCGGCCCATGGCCACGGTGACGCTGCCGCTGTCGCACCGCACGCTGATCCTGGCCATGGACGTGTCGGGCAGCATGCGCGCCACCGACGTCAAGCCCAACCGCCTGGTGGCGGCGCAAGACGCGGCCAAGGCTTTCGTCAACGATTTGCCGCGTGAAGCGCGCGTGGGCGTGGTCTCATTCGCCGGCACCGCCGCCGTGGTGCAGGCGCCCACCGACAGCCGGCACGACGTGGTCGCCGCGATCGACCGTTTTCAATTGCAGCGCGGCACCGCCATCGGCAGCGGCATCGTTCTTTCGCTGGCCACCATCTTCCCCGATGCCGGCATCGACATTCAGTCCATCACCGGCCAGCGCCTGATGCCCAAGACGCTGGGCGAAAAGAAGGACAAAGACAAGTTCACCCCGGTGGCGCCGGGTTCGTATTCGTCGGCCGCCATCGTGCTGCTCACCGACGGCCAGCGCACCACGGGCCCGGACCCGATCGACGCGGCCAAGATGGCTGCCGACCGCGGCGTGAAGGTCTACACCGTGGGCGTGGGCACCACGCAGGGCGAGACCATCGGCTTCGAGGGCTGGAGCATGCATGTGCGGCTCGACGAAGCCACGCTGAAGAACATCGCGCTGCTCACGCAAGGCGAGTACTTCTATGCCGGCACGGCTGACGACCTGAAGAAGGTCTACCAGTCGCTGAGTTCGAAGCTGGTGGTGGAACGCAAGGAAACCGAAATCACCGCGCTGTTTGCGGCCACCGGGGCCTTGTTGGCGATGATGGCGGCGGCGCTGTCGCTGTGGTGGTTCGGGCGAGTTGCCTGAACCGTTAATCTACAGGCCCAGGAACATGGCCCGCTCCGCGGCGCGGCGCCGCGTCAGGCCCTTGAGTTCAACCTTCTTGCCGTTCACCGTGCCCATGTTCCAGCGCGGGAACTGATCCGCTGCGCCGGCATGGTCGCCGGCGTTCAACAGCCGCAGCAGGGTGGATTGGGCCAGCGCGCCGCGGCCCAGGTTGAAGGTGAAGCTGACCAACGCGCCGTACTGGCCATCGTCGAGCGGCTTCTTCACCAGGGAAAGCACATCGCGGCCGGTGTCGAGCAAGTCCGCACGCAGCATCAGGTCGGCCTGCTTGCGCGTGATGCCGCCGGGGTACAGCGAACGCGCCACACCGCGGTTGGCCTTGCCGCGCAGCCAGCCGCCGCCCGTGGGCGCGGCGATGGCATGGCCCCAGCCGATGGTCCAGATGTCCACCGGGTCGAGATACGGGTCGAGCTTGACGGTGCTGGGGTCGCCGTCGGGAATGCCTTCGAAGGATTTGATGAGGGCCACGCCTTCATCGGGGATGTCGCGCAGGGCTGCTGGCATGTTCAATCATCCTTGATGCGGGTGGCTCTGGCGCCGCGGCCCGCACCCGGCGCGGCGGCGGGGTGAAGCGTAACAGCGCGGCGCGTGCGCGCGCAGCTGCAAAGGATCAGCGGCGACGGCGTCGCGCGGCCAAACCGAGTGCACCCAAGCCGGCGAGCATCATGGCGTAGGTGCCGGGCTCGGGCACGGCACCGATCACGTCGCCAGGGCGCACCGCCAGCGCAAACAACAAGTTTTGTTTGCCAGCGGTGCCACCTTGGTCACCTTGGTCGATGTTGAAATGCCACGCCATGCTCGTGTCCGGCGCGTACGACGTACCGGACCAATAGGCATAGAGCTGCATGTTGCCGAAGTTGCCGGTGTTCGGCGTCACGTCACCTGCAACGTTGTTGAGTTCAACGTACCACAGGTGGCCCATCTCGCTGCCGGTGCAGTTGTAGCCGACACAAGTGTCGCTTGTCGGCAGCCGCCAATCGGTGTAGCCGCCGAAAGTGAGGTTGTCGGCCCAAGTGACAGCGTTGGCCCACGTCATTGCCCCGTTCACGTTGGCATTGCGCCGCCAGGTGATGTTCAGGTCGGTGTCGTAGAAAGCATCGACGACCGTGTCGCCATTCAAATCTCGGCCTTGAAGTGCCGCCTGTGCGGCGCCGCTCAGGGCTGCCGCAACCGCCAGCACCAACGCCAGTTTCACACTCTTCATGGTATTTGCTCCGACATGTCAATCAAATGGATTGCACGTCAGTAGCGACCACGATGGCAGTCCGACACGACATGGTGCGTTGTTCATGTCCGTCCACTGAAAGTGTCTTCGCGCCACGACCCAGTCATTGCCCGGGTTCGCCCACCCTCCCCCTCAACCGCGGGTGCCGCATAGCCGCACCCTTGGACTCCGGGCCGCCTCAGGCCTCGGGCGAATCGGTGTCCCTACCGCCTTGCGTCAACCGTTCTCGTGCTGCACTGGCCAGCGCCTGGTAGCGACGGCGAAAGGCGTCGAGTTCCTCGTCTTCCAGTTCTTCCAGGTCGAGCAGCGCGTTGTGCGCACCCGCCGTGGCGCGGATCAATTCATCGAGCTTGACTTGTATCGCCTCGGTGTCGCGGTTCTGCGTGCTCTGGATCAGGAACACCATCAGAAAGGTGATGATCGTCGTACCCGTGTTGACCACCAGTTGCCAGGTGTCGCTGAAGCCGAAGACCGGCCCGGTGGCCAGCCAGCCCACGATGATGGCCACGGCCAGCGTGAAGGTGCGCGGCCGGCCGCAAAAGTGCGCCGTGGTCTTGGCAAAGCGCGAATACCAACTCGTGCGGTTCATGGTGTCGTCCTGCGTGGCGGTGCCGCGAGTTTGCGGCAACGGCGCACGTTCACGCCACGCAACTGCGCCACAAAGCGGGCCGTCATGGTCTGCCAACGTTAGAGATCACTTCGTGCCTGCAACGCCTACCAATCGTGCCGTCTTTGGGTCATAAACCACATCGGTGATCGTCCCATCCCGAATGCGCCGTTGGCATAGATGACGCGCAGGCGCGCATCGCTTTCGCCATTCGGTGCCTTGATGGGTTCACCTATGTCAGCCACGTACGCGAGCTGCCCGCCAACGATGAAGTAGTTGCCGCCGGCAATGCTGGCGTCGCGCACGAAGCGGCGGGTGATTCGAAGGCCGGCTTTCAG
>JAYUQE010000151.1:0-4883 GCA_043756905.1 Burkholderiales bacterium
GCGGCCAGCGCGGCCAAGGTGTGAGCCACCACCGAGCGGCCGGCCAGTTGCGCATACTGCTTGGGCACGCCGGTGCCGGCCCGTTGGCCGACGCCGGCGCAGGGCACCAGAGCATGGCAGCGTGACTGGGTTTGAGTGGGCATGGCAACGATTGTGCATGCCGGGTCAGTGCGCCCGCGCTGCCTACAATTGCCCACGCAGCGCCCCGCATCCGTCGATGCGGGGCGTTTTGTGTTGCCCGTCGTTGTTCCATGCAGATCCCCCACATTCCCCCCGGCAAACGCTTCACGCTGCCGCGCCCACCCGGCTCGGCCGATGCGTTGTTGCTGGCCAAACATGCGGCTGAACAGGGCACACCTACCGGCGTGCTGTGCATCGTGTGCGCCGAGCCGGCCGACGTACAACGCCTGGCTGACGAGCTGCCCTTCTTCGCACCGGGCTTGCGCGTGACGGTGTTCCCGGATTGGGAGACCCTGCCCTACGACACCTTCAGCCCGCACCAAGACCTGATTTCCGAGCGCCTGGCCACGCTGTGGAACATCCGCAGTGGCGCGGCCGATGTCGTGCTGCTGCCCGCCACAACCGCGCTGGCACGCCTGGCGCCGCCGGCGTTCCTGGCCGCCTACACGTTCTCATTCAAGCAAAAGACCCAGCTCGATGAAGCGGCGCTGAAGGCCCAGCTCACGCTGGCCGGCTACAGCCATGTCAGCCAGGTCGTCTCACCCGGTGAATACGCGGTGCGCGGCGGCTTGATCGACCTGTTCCCGATGGGCTCGAACGTGCCTTACCGGGTGGACTTGTTCGACAACGAAGTCGACTCCATCCGCACCTTCGACCCCGACACCCAGCGCAGCCTGTACCCGGTGCCCGAAGTGCGCTTGCTGCCCGGGCGAGAGTTCCCGATGGACGAGCCTTCACGCACCGCGTTCCGCGCCCGCTGGCGCGAACGCATGGAAGGCGACCCCACGCGCTGCCGGGTCTACAAGGACATGGCTGCCGGCCTGGCCACGGCGGGCATCGAGTTCTACCTGCCGCTGTTCTTCGACGCCACGGCCACGATCTTTGATTACCTCGGCGCGCAGGCCCGGTTGGTGCTGCACGGCGAGGTGCCCGAAGCGCTGCAGCGCTTCTGGGCCGACACGCGCGAGCGCCACAAATTCTTGCGCCACGACCCCGAGCGCCCGATCCTGCCGCCCGAAGACTTGTACCTGCGCGACGACGATTTTTTTGCGCTGACCCACGCCCACGCCACCTTGGCACTGCGCGGCAACGATCCAAGTGACTGGGCGCGCGGCCTGCCCGATGTGAGCGTGAACCGTGGCGCCACCGAGCCCCTGGCCGCGCTGCAAAAGCACATCGACGCCACCGCTGCGCGCGTGTTGCTGGTGGCTGAAAGCGACGGCCGGCGCGAAAGCCTGCTGGAGCTGCTGCGCGACCACGGCATTTACCCGCCCAGCGTGGCCACGCTGGCTGAATTCGAGGCCAGCACGGAAAAGGTGGCCATCACCGCCGCGCCGCTGGACGTGGGTTTTCATTGGCACGAGCCGGCTGAAAGCCGCAGCCTGCAATTCATCACCGAGACCGAACTCTTTGCCAGCACGCCTGGCCAGCGGCGGCGCAAGAAGCAGGAGCAAACCAGCAGCGTCGATGCGCTGATCAAGGACCTGTCCGAGCTGAAGGTGGGCGACCCCGTGGTGCACCTGAACCATGGCATCGGCCGCTACCGCGGCTTGATCAACATCGACTTGTCGAATGGGCAAGACGGCGGCGCCAGCGAATTCCTGCACCTTGAATACGCTGACAAGGCCCAGCTCTACGTGCCCGTGGCGCAGTTGCACCTGATCAGCCGCTACACCGGCGTCAGCGCTGAAGAAGCGCCCCTGCACCGGCTGGGCTCGCCGGCCTGGGACAAGGCCAAGCGCAAGGCCGCCGAGCAGGTGCGTGACACCGCCGCCGAATTGCTCAACCTGTACGCCCGGCGCGCCGCGCGCGAAGGCATGAGCCACCCGTTCAGTGCCCACGACTACGAGGCCTTTGCCGCCAGCTTTGGCTTCGAGGAAACGGCCGACCAGCGCGCCGCCATCCATGCCGTGATTCAAGACATGGTCGCCCCCAAACCGATGGATCGGTTGGTGTGCGGCGACGTTGGCTTCGGCAAGACCGAGGTCGCCCTGCGCGCTGCCTTCGTGGCCGTGCATGGCGGCAAGCAAGTGGCGTTTCTCGCGCCCACCACGCTGCTGGCCGAGCAGCATTACCAGACGCTGGTCGATCGTGTTGGCAAGTGGCCGGTGAAGGTGGCCGAGATGTCGCGCTTTCGCAGCCCAAAGGAAGTGGCCGCGGCCATGGCCGGCCTGGCCGACGGCACGATCGACATCGTGGTGGGCACGCACAAGTTGCTCTCAGGCACAGTGAAGTTCAAGCGCCTGGGCCTGTTGATCGTCGATGAAGAACACCGATTCGGCGTGCGCCACAAGGAAGCGATGAAAGCGCTGCGCGCCGAGGTGGATGTGCTCACGCTCACCGCCACGCCGATCCCGCGCACGCTGGGCATGGCGCTCGAAGGCCTGCGTGATTTGAGCGTGATTGCCACCGCGCCGCAGCGCCGCCTGTCCATCAAGACGTTTGTGCGCAGCGAAGGCAACTCGATCATCCGCGAAGCCGTGCTGCGCGAACTGAAGCGCGGCGGCCAGGTCTACTTTTTGCACAACGAAGTCGAGACCATCGAAAACCGGCGCGCCATGTTGGCCGAACTGCTGCCCGAGGCGCGAATCGCCGTGGCCCATGGCCAGTTGCCCGAGCGCCAGTTGGAACACGTGATGCGCGACTTTGTGGCCCAGCGTTTCAACCTGCTGTTGTGTTCCACCATCATTGAAACCGGCATCGACGTGGCCACCGCCAACACCATCGTCATGAGCCGGGCCGACAAATTTGGCCTGGCCCAATTGCACCAGTTGCGCGGCCGCGTCGGGCGCTCGCACCACCAGGCGTATGCGTACCTGCTGGTGCCCGATGTGCAAGGCCTGACCAAGCAAGCCGCGCAGCGCCTGCAGGCCATTCAAGACATGGAAGAGTTGGGTTCGGGCTTCTACCTGGCCATGCACGACCTGGAAATTCGCGGTGCCGGCGAAGTGCTGGGCGAAGCACAGAGCGGCAACATGATGGAAGTGGGCTTCCAGCTCTACAACGACATGCTCAGCGCCGCCGTGCGCTCACTCAAGGCCGGCAAGGAGCCTGATTTGAGCAGCCCGTTCGGCGCCACCACCGAAATCAACCTGCATTCCCCCGCCCTGCTGCCCGACGCCTATTGCGGCGACGTGCACACGCGCCTGAACCTGTACAAGCGCCTGGCCATGGCCGAACGGGCGACGCAGATCGACACGCTACTGGAAGAGATCACCGACCGCTTCGGCAAGCTGCCCACCCAAGGCCAGACGCTGTTCGACACCCACCGCTTGCGCGTGCAGGCCCTGCCCTATGGCGTGCACAAGATCGACGCCGGCCCCAAGCTGATGAGCATCACCTTCCGGCCCAACCCGCCGATCGACGCGGCGCTCATCATCACCCTGGTGCAACAAAACCGCCACATCAAGCTGGCGGGTAACGACAAGCTGCGCATTGAGCGCGAACTCCCGCTGGCGGCTGAGCGCGCGCATTACCTGCGTGATGTGCTGCGTGCGCTGGGCCAACCGCTGGCCGTGGTGTGAGCACGACCTTGCTAGCACAGTGCTAGCATTGTGCTTCCACGTCGTTGCACACAAGGTGTTTGCTCATGTCCACACTGGTCGTCAGAAATCTTCCTGAATCGCTGCACGAACAATTGCGCGAACGGGCGCGAGTGAACCACCGCTCGCTCACCAAGGAGGTGGTGGTGTTGATCGAGCAAGGCCTGCAGGCAACCCCCACCCGCGCGGCCATCAAGCTGCCGCCGCCCATCAAGCTGCGCAATGGGCCTGTGACCACAGCCTGGGTTGAGCAGGCGATTTCCCAAGGCCGGCCATAGCCTGGAACGCCAACTAAGAGATAAAGGCAGATGGTCTTGGTCGATACCAACATCGTGGTCCAGCTCTTGTTGGCCGGCCCCCTGGCCGAGCCCATTCGCAGCCTGTACGCCGCCGATCCCGACTGGCGCACTGAGCCGCTGCTCTATTCAGAGCTGACGAACGTGTTGACCACGGCCATGCGTTTGCAGGCGCTGCCCTTAGCGCGGGCCCAGCAAGCCGTGGGCACGGCCCACGCGCTGCTCGATGCCGGCCTGTGCCCCACCGACGATGCCGATGTGCTGGCCCTTGCCGCAAAGTTCGCGTGCAGCGGCTATGACGCCCGCTTTCTGTGCGCCGCCATGTTGCTGAAAACCAGGCTCGTGACCGAAGACGCCGTCCTGCGCCGCAAGGCGCCTGAGCTCACTTGTTCGCTCGCGCAGGCTTTGGCGGCCTGAACCTGTCAGAGCTGCCCAATGCCCTTGACTGCCACCGAGCACGCTCCCGGCCTGTCCATCCGCGGCTTCACGCCGCCGCTGCGCCTGGCCGACTTCAAGCTGGTGGCCTTTGACATGGACTCCACGTTGATCAACATCGAATGCGTAGACGAAATCGCCGACATGGCGGGGCGCCGGGCCGAAGTGGCCGAAATCACCGAGGCAGCCATGCGCGGTGAGATCGCCGACTACAAGGACAGCTTGCGCCGCCGCGTGGCGCTGTTGGCCGGCGTGCCGCAGGCTGCCTTGGAACGTGTCTACAACGAACGCCTGCAACTCAACCCGGGCGTTGAAACCTTTGTGGCTACTTGCCGCGCCGCAGGGTTGAAAACGCTGCTCATCTCGGGCGGCTTCACCTTCTTCAGCGAGCGCATCCGCCAGCGCCTGCAACTCGATTTCGCGCGCGCCA
>JAYUQE010000152.1:0-4882 GCA_043756905.1 Burkholderiales bacterium
GACGCACCCCACAGCGCGGCCAGCAAGACCAGCTCGGCCGCAAAGTGCGTTTTCACGTGAGCAAGATGCCTTCATGGCGCAGCAGGGCTTCCTTGCGTGGCAGGCCGCCGGCATAACCAGTGAGTGAACCGTTGCTGCCGATGACGCGGTGGCACGGCACGATCACCCCCACCGGGTTGGCGCCGATGGCCGCCCCGGCGGCGCGCACCGCGCTGGGGGAGCCGACTTGCAGCGCGATCTCGCCATAGCTGCGGGTTCGCCCATGGCCGATGTTCAGCAGCGAACGCCACACCGCTTGTTGAAACGGCGTGCCGTGCAGATCTAGTTCGATGTCGATGCCGGTGGTGGCGTGCCCCGCCCAGTACGCAGCCAGCCAGCGCCGGGCCGCGGCCAGCACGGGCCGGGCGGGATCGACGGGCAGGCCCAGGGCGGCGCCGGGTTCGTGCTCGAACCACAGCCCGGCCAGGCCGCGCTCAGTGGCCAGGGCGGTCATGGGGCCGATGGGGGTGTCGATCGTGTCTTGGGCCACCAGGCCCATCTTGGCGAAGCGTTGGCTTGAATTCATGGTGGGGACTCCAGGGTTTGCCACAGGCGCATCACGGCATACGCCCGCCAAGGCCGCCAGGCCTCGGCTTGTGCCAGCACGGCGGCGCTGTCGCGTGTGTCCAGGGCATTGAGCACGCCGATGTCGGTGGCCGGGAAGGCATCGGGCCAGGCCAGGGCGCGCATGGCCACGAGCTGCACGGTCCACTCGCCGATGCCCGGCAAGGCGCCCAGCGCCTGCATCGTGGCTTGCAGCGGTGCGTTGCGATGCAGTTCGATCTGGCCGGCCTGCACGGCTGCGGCCAGGCCTTGCAGGGCGCGCACGCGCTGGCGCACGATGCCGAGCTTGCCGATCGCCTCGGCGCTGGCGTTGGCGATGGCCGCGGCGCTGGGAAACAGCCGGTTCAGACCGGGCAGCGGCGTTTCAACGGGCGTGCCCAGGGCCTCGGCCAGCCGACGAGCAAGTGTGCGCGCCGCGGCCACAGTGACCTGCTGGCCCAGGATCACGCGCACGGCCATTTCAAAGCCATCAACGCCACCCGTCAGCCGCAGACCCGGGCGTGGCGGCACCGGCAAGGCCAGCATGGCCGGGTCGATGCGCTGCGGGTCGGCGTCGAGGTCGAAGGCCTGGCGCAGACGCGGCAGCAAGGTGCCCAGGGCCGGTGCCAGCACCGGCGCCAGGCGCACATGCAGCTCGTTGCGCTGCGGCACGAAACGCGCGGCCATCCAGCCGTGCAGTTCGCGGCCCTGGTGCATGCAGGCCAGCGTGCGCTGGTATTCGTCGCCGGCAACGGCTTCAACCCCCGGCACGGCGCGGTCGGCATAGAAACGCAGCACACCGGCCTCGTCATACGGCGGCCGGTAGCCCAGGCGCAGGTGCAGGGCGTCGTTCTTCTGCGCCGCCGCCGGCGCGGCCTTGCGCAGTGCGCTGGGGTTGAGCCGATAGGCCTGCACGAAAGCGGCGTTGAAACGGCGCAGGCTGGCAAAGCCGCTGGCGTGGGCCACCTGCGTCACGGGCAGCGGCGTGTCGGTCAGCAGTTGCTTGGCCAGCAGCAAACGGCGGGTGTTGAGGTACTGCAGCGCCGACACGCCATGTGCGCGTTGAAAGATGCGCCGCATGTGGCGGTCGGTCACGCCCAGCCTGGCTGCCGTCGTGCCCAGGTACAGCTCCTGGCCCTCGTGCACGGCCTGGTCGATCATTTGCGCCGCATGCTGCGCCAGGGCCGACGATGAATCCATCAGCGACAGCCCCGGCGCCAGTTCGGGCCGGCAACGCAGGCAGGGCCGGAAGCCGGCGGCCTCGGCCAGTGCGGCGTTGGCATAGAAGCGGCAATGGCGCTGCAGCGGCAGGCGCACCCGGCACACCGGGCGGCAGTAGATGCCGGTGGAGGTGACGCCCACGAACAAGCGGCCATCGAAGCGCGCGTCATGGGCTTGCAGCACGGCGTAAAGGTGCTGGGTTTCAGTTTGGTCGTCGGCCTGGGCCGCGATGCTGTTCATGCTGGGCATGGCGGGCATCATAGGCCGGCTCGAAGTTCAAACTAGCCGTTTTCGGACCTGTGCCTGCCCCGTGCAGCGCAGGCTTATATGCGATTTGCCCACAGCCGGCAAATGAGGCCCGAAAAGCCGCTTTGGCCTGCCTACAATCCGCCCCTTTCGTCCACTGCCACCGCCATGCACGCCAACCCGTTCATCTTCAAGGCCTATGACATTCGTGGCGTCGTCGGCAAGACCATCACCGAGGACTTTGCGGAGCACCTGGGGCGCGCCTTTGGCAGTGAAGCGCGCTTGGCCGGCGAGAAGGCCGTTGCCGTGGGGCGTGATGGCCGCTTGTCTGGCCAAGTGCTGGCCGCGGCGCTGATTCGCGGCCTGGCCTCGGCCGGGCTGGATGTGGTCGACCTGGGCGAGGTCACCACCCCGATGCTGTACTACGTGGCGGCCACGCGCGCCCGCCACGGCTGCCGCTCGGGCATCCAGGTCACCGGCAGCCACAACCCGAAGGACTACAACGGCTTCAAGATGGTGCTGGCCGGGCGGGCCATCTACGGCCAGGAAATCCAGAACCTGCGCCGGCGCATCGAGGCCGAGGCCTACACGCGCAAGCGCGGCCGTTCGGCGCGCATGGACATCATCGACGAGTACAGCCACCGCATCACCAGCGACTGCAAGCTGGCTCGGCCGATGAAGATCGTGGTCGATTGCGGCAACGGCATCCCCGGGGCGTCGGCGCCGGGCATCTTGCGCGCACTGGGTTGTGAGGTGACCGAGCTGTACAGCGAGGTCGATGGCAACTTCCCCAACCACCACCCCGACCCTTCCAAGCCCGAAAACCTGCGCGAGCTGATCGCCACCGTGCGCAAGACCAAGGCCGAACTCGGCCTGGCATTTGATGGCGATGGTGATCGCCTGGGCGTGGTCACGCGCGACGGCCAGATCATCTACCCAGACCGCCAGCTCATGCTGCTGGCGCAAGACGTGCTGTCGCGCAACCCCGGCGGCACCATCATCTTCGACGTGAAGTGCACCCAGCGCCTGGCGCCAGTCATTCGCGCCGCCGGCGGCGAGCCGCTGATGTGGAAGACCGGCCACTCGCTGATCAAGGCCAAGCTGAAGGAAACCCGCGCGCCGCTGGCCGGCGAGATGAGCGGCCACATCTTCTTCGGCGAACGCTGGTATGGCTTCGACGACGCCACCTACACGGCCGCGCGCATGCTCGAAATCCTGTCGCGCAGCGCCGACCCCAGCGCCGTGCTCAACGCCTTGCCTACCAGCTTCAGCACGCCCGAATTGAACGTGCCCTGTGCCGAAGGCGAGGCGGGAGAAGTGGTGCGCCAGTTGCTGGCCAACGCCAAGTTTCCGCACGCGCTGGAGGTGATCACCATCGACGGCCTGCGCGTCGAATACGAAGACGGCTTCGGCCTGGTGCGTGCGTCCAACACCACGCCGGTGCTGGTGCTGCGCTTCGAAGGCCACACGCCCGAGGCGCTCAAGCGCATCGAGGCCGAGATGATGGCCGCGCTGCGCCAGGCCAAGCCCGACGCGAAAGTGGCTGCTGCCGCCCATTGAACGCCGCGGCGCCCAGCATGGCCACGCTGGCGCGCCGCATCTATGCCGTTGCGCTGTGGCTGCTCACCCCCTGGGTGCTGGTGCGCTACTGGTGGCGCGGCCGGCGCGAGCCGCTGTACCGGTTGGGCCTGGCGCGGCGCCTGGGCTTCTACCCAAGCCCGGCGCAGCCGGTGGATGTGTGGCTACATGCCGTCTCACTCGGTGAGACCCTGGCCGCCGCGCCACTGATCACCGAGCTGCGCGCGCAATACCCGGGCCTGCGCCTGTTGCTCACCCATGGCACAGCCACGGGGCGCGACGCCGGGGCCAAACTGCTGGCTGCACAGGATCAGCAAGATTGGTTGCCCATCGACACGCCAGGCGCCGTGCGGCGCTTCCTGGCGCACCACCGGCCGCGGGTGGGGGTGGTGATGGAGACCGAGGTCTGGCCCAACCTGCTGCACCAGGCGCGCCGGCGCGGCCTGCCCATGGTGCTGGCCAATGCCCGCCTGAGCGAACGCAGCCTGGCCAAGGGCCAGCGCCTGGTGGCCTTGATGCGCCCGGCCCTGGCCGCGTTCACGCTGGTGTTGGCACAGACCGAGGCTGACCGTGAACGCCTGCTGCAAGGCGGCGCCGCGCAGGCCAGCGTGATGGGCAACCTGAAGTTCGACATCACCCCGGCCACCCGTGCCGTGGCGCGCGGTGTGCAGTGGCGCCAGGCGCTGGCCCGGCCGGTGGTGCTGGCCGCGGTGACGCGCGAAGGCGAGGAGCAACTCTTGTTCCAGGCGTGGGCAGCACTGCCTGGCCAGCGAGCGCTGCTGGTGGTGGTGCCGCGCCACCCGCAGCGTTTTGACGAGGTGGCCGCGCTGGCGGCCAACGCCGGTCTGAGCGTGTGCCGGCGCAGCACCTGGCTCGACCAGCCGCCCGCGAGCGCGGCCACGGCCGATGTCTGGCTGGGCGACTCGCTGGGCGAAATGGCCACCTATTACGGCCTGGCCGATGTCGCGTTGCTCGGCGGCAGCTTCGCGCCGCTGGGCGGGCAAAACCTGATCGAAGCCGCGGCCTGCGGCTGCCCCCTGGTGATGGGCCCGCACACCTTCAACTTCGCGCAAGCGGCGCAGATGTCGCTGCAGGCCGGCGCTTCCGTGCGGGTGGCCAGCCTGGACGAAGGCGTGCGCCGCGCGCTGGCCCTGGCCAACGACATGCAGCGTAACCGCTGGGTGCAGCGGGCACTGGCCTTTGCCAGCGCGCACCGCGGTGCGGCGCAGCGCATGGCCGGCGCGATCCTGGCGCT
>JAYUQE010000153.1:0-4880 GCA_043756905.1 Burkholderiales bacterium
CAGAACGGTTGTGTGCGCATCATGTCGCAGCCCGGTTATCCGAATGCGCTTGCCGCCGCGCGGGTGGCGCAGCGGCTGCGTGAGGCCACCGCGACACGACACCACATGTTTGTGCCGGGTGACCTGAGCCTGCTCGACGAGCTGCACTTCGATGCCGAGCAACTGCTCTCCCACCGCCAGGTGACTGACGCCTACCTGCTGGGCCTGGCGGTCTGGCACGGGATGCGGTTCGTCACTTTCGATGCCGGCATGCCGCTGCGTGTGGTGCGCGGCGCGCACCTTGAGCATGTGGTCGTGCTGTGACGGCCCACGTCCCGGCGGTGACTGCGCGCCACCGGGCCCAGCGCAACAATCCCCGTCATGGGCACCCTCTATCTCGTCCGCCATGGTCAGGCCTCCTTCGGCGCTGCCGACTACGATGTCCTTAGCGAGCTGGGCACGCGCCAATGCGCGTTGCTCGGCGCTTATCTTCACGAGCGCGGACTGAAGTTCGAAGCCGTTCTTCGCGGCACCTTGCGCCGCCACCGGCAATCACTCGACGCGATCGCGAGCAGCTTGGCCGGCTTGCCGGCAGCGACTGAATGGCCCGGGCTGAACGAGTACGACAGCCACGCCATCGTGCGCACCGTTTTCAGCGGCGAACTGCTGGCGCCGACCGATGCCGAAAGTTACCGTCACCACTTTCGCCTGCTGCGCGAAGGCCTGGGCCTTTGGATGGCCGGCAAGGCGCAGCCTGAAGGCATGCCGACCTGGGGCCAGTGGCTCGACGGCATCAACGGCGCGCTCGACCATGTGCGCACGCGGTTCGAAGGCAACGTGCTGCTCGTGAGTAGCGGCGGGCCGATCGCCACGGCGGTGGCGCAGGTACTCGCCGCGCCGCCGTCGACCGTGATCGAGCTCAACCTGCGCATGCGCAACAGCGCCTTGACCGAGTTTGCATTCACGCCCAAGCGCCACATGCTGGTCAGCTACAACGGTGTGCCGCACCTGGACCATCCGCAGCGCGCTGATTGGGTGACCTACACCTGATCTGCCGCTGAATCGCAAGCCACCGCAGGGCCATCCGCCGCCGCGCCAGCGCTGACGCTGCGGGCCGGCCGCTCAGACCGGCGGGATGCGCAACATCTGCCCCGGATAGATCTTGTCGGGGTGGCTCAACATCGGCTTGTTGGCCTCGAAGATCTGCGTGTACTTGTTGGGCGAGTCGTAGAACGCTTTCGAGATCTTCGACAGCGTGTCGCCGCTGACCACCGTGTGCCACTGCGATTCGTCAGCCGGCTCGGCCACGGTCAGCATGTCGTTCACGCTGGACACGCCGTGCACGTTGCCGCAACACAGCACAGCCTTTTCCTTTGTGGCCTGGTCAGCCGCCACGCCGGCAATGGTGACCGCGCCTTGCGCGGCGTCCACCTCCACCGTCAGGCCCTCGATGGCCAGGTTCATCTTGCTGATGTAGGTAGCGATCGCGTCGGCCGCGGCGCCGTTCATGCGCGCCACGTCTTCGGGGGTGGTTTGCGCCACCTCGGCGGCCTTGGCCTCGCCCATGCCGAACAACTTCTCGCCGGCACTCTTGATGAAACTCATGATTCCCATAACTCACTCCTTTGTTGGCCCACGGGGTGGGTGGGCGCGACTGTAGCCAAAGTAAAAGCCCCGGCAAGCGGGGCCATCCAGTACCGCGTGGTATAGGCAGGATTTCGCGTTTTCAGCCGCTTTGCGAGCCGCGGTGCGCCCAGCCCGTGGTGCGTTTTTCAACCAGCGAGAAGAACTCGTACATCGCCATGGCCATGACACCGATCACCACCAGCCCGGCAAAGGCCAGCGGCAGCCGCTGCTGGCTGCCCGCGGTTTGCATCAGGTTGCCAATGCCCGAATCGCCCGCCGTCATCTCGGCCAGCACCGTGCCCACGAAGGCCAGCGTGATGGCCACCTTCAGCGAAGCGTAGAAGTACGGCATCGAACGCGGCAGGCCCACCTTCACCAGCACGTCCCAACGCTTGGCGCCCAGCACGCGCAGCACATCTTCCAGCTCGGGCTCCAGCGTGGCCAGGCCGGTGGCAATGTTCACGGTGATGGGGAAGAACGAGATCAGGAAGGCGGTGATCACGCCCGGCCCCACCCCGATGCCGAACCAGACAATCAGGATCGGCACCACGGCGGCCTTGGGCACCGCGTTGAAGGCCACCAGCAGCGGGTAGATCGCGGCGTAGGCCAGGCGCGAGGAGCCCACCAAGAAGCCCAGCATCACACCCACCACGATCGAAATGCCAAAGCCCAACATCGTGACCCAGAAGGTTTTCCAGGCGGCTTCGAGCAAGGGGCCGGCGAATTCGATCATCGACTGGCCGATCGTCCACGGGCTGGGGAAGATGAAGCCGGGCAGCGAAAACAACCAGCACACCGCCTGCCACAGCACGAGCAGAATCGCGGTCGCAATGAACGGCGCGGCGCGCTCTAAATTCTTGTTCATGGCGCCACCGCCTTGACAGGGGCCCCACGTGAAGCGCCGATGTGCCCGCGCAGCTCATACACGATGTCGGTGAACTGTGGCGAATAGGTCAGCTCAAGGTCGCGCGGGCGCGGCAGGTCAATTTCGCGCCGAGCCACGATGCGCCCGGGGCTCTTGCTCATCACGTACACCGTGTCGGCCAGGAACACGCTCTCGCGCAAATCATGCGTGACCAGGATGACGTTGAACTTCTGCTGCGCATGCAGGTCGCGCAGCGCACACCAAAGCTCTTCGCGGGTGAAGGCGTCGAGCGCGCCGAAGGGTTCATCGAGCAGCAGCAGCTTGGGCTCGTGCACCAGCGCGCGGCAGATGCTGGCGCGCTGCTGCATGCCGCCTGAAAGCTGCCACGGGAACTTGTCTTCATAGCCACCCAGGCCCACGCTCTTGAGCAGCGCGCGGGCCTTGGCGTCGTATTCAGAGCGCCTGGCCTTGAAGCTTGAGCGATAGGGCTCGACGATTTCCAGCGGCAACAGCACGTTGCCCACCGTGGTGCGCCATGGCAGCAGGCTGGGCGCCTGGAAGGCCATGCCGCTGATCTTCAACGGCCCCGTCACCGGCGCGCCGCCAATGCGGATGCTGCCGCGGCTGGGCATCTTCAGCCCCGTGGCCAGCTTCATGAAGGTGCTCTTGCCGCAGCCCGAAGGCCCGACGATGGCGATGAAACCGCCTTGCTCCACTTGCAGCGAAATGTCTTCCACCGCAAAGTGGTTCTGCGCCAGCAGTTCTTCGTTGTAGGCGAGCCAGACCTTGTTGAAGTCAACAAATGAAGCCATGGGCGATGCGCTTACTTGCGCAGCGGCGGCAGCACATTGAGTTCAGCCGCGCTGGGCAGGAACGAGCCGTTCCACACCGCATCGGGGTCGATGCGGGTCTTGGTGTTGAAGGCGTCGCTCACCTGCGAGGCCATCAGCGCCAGGCGCGGGCCACGCACCTGGCCAAAGCCTTCGGCGCGCGCGTCGGGGCTGGCCACCACCGCATCCACCGCCATGCGCAGGCGGCGCTTTTCCAGGTCGACATTGATGATGCCGTCGCGCTGCTTCACGTATTCAATCGCGGCGTCGGGGTCGGCCATCACTTCCTTGGCGCCCTTGGTGAAGGCCTTCAAGAACGCGCGCACGGCCTCGGGGTTGTCCTTGATCATCTTGGGCGAAGCAATGATCACGTTGCCGTACAGCTTCACGCCGTAGCTGCCAAAGGGCATCACCACGATGTCTTCCAGCTTCACGCCGCGCGCTTCCAGGTTGAGCAGCGAGGTGAATGAGAAGCCGGTGATGGCGTCCACGTCGCCCCGCGCGAGCATGGTTTCGCGCAACGGCGGATCCATGCTGACCCAGTTCACCGTGCCCACGCCATTGGCCTTGGCGAAGATGGGGAAGGCGCGGCGCCCGGCGTCAAAGCCCGGCGCGCCGAGCTTCTTGCCGGCCAGGTCAGCGGGCTTGGTGATGCCGCTTTTCTTCAGTGTCAACACGGCCGCGGGCGTGTTGTTGTAGACCATCATCACCGCCACCGGCTTGTTCGGTGCGTCGGGGTTGTTGGCGTGAAATTCCATCAGCGCGGCCAGGTCGGCAAAGCCGATGTCGTACGAGCCCGAGGCCACGCGCGTGACCGTGCCGCCAGAGCCGTTGCCGGCGTCGATGGTCACATCCAGCTTCGCGTCCTTGTAGTAGCCCTTGGCGGCCGAGGCCAGGAACAACGCGGCCGGGCCTTCAAAGCGCCAGTCGAGCTGGAACTTGATCGGTGTGGTTTGCGCCGTCGCCAGCAGGGGCAGGGCGGCGAGTGTGGTGAAGGCGGCGAGCAGGGCACGCCGGGAAAGGCCGAAATTGAACATGTGTCTGGCTCCAGATCGATCAGATGTGATGGCGTCGGCGCTGGCCCGTGCCGGCGCGGCAAAGCCCGCGAATTTTGGGCCTTGCCGCACAGCCCCTTCCCCAGGGTTGACCCGTGCGAGTGCGGTCTGCACGCCATGGAGCCCACTTCTACAATCACGTCCCCTTGCAGCTTCCGAGGTTCGCGCACCATGAGCAGCGACATCTACGCCGTGCGCTTTGTTCTCGATGGCGCCATCCACCATGCCCGCGGCGAGCGCCGCACCACCACGGTGCTGGACTACCTGCGCGAAAAGCTGCACCGCACCGGCACCAAGGAAGGCTGCGCCGAGGGCGATTGCGGCGCCTGCGTGGTGCTGGTGGGTGAGCCGGCTGCCAATGGCCGCGCCATCGCCTGGAAGCCGGTGAACAGTTGCATGCAGATGCTGCCGGCGCTGGACGGCAAGGCCATCAAGACGGTTGAAAGCCTGAAGCGCCCAGATGGCACGTTGCACCCGGTGCAGCAAGCCATGGTGGCCTGCCACGGCTCGCAGTGCGGCTTTTGC
>JAYUQE010000154.1:0-14168 GCA_043756905.1 Burkholderiales bacterium
GTGTACGAGAAGTTCATGGTCACGCCCGACATGAAGCGCCTGGTCAAGGCCGCGCAAGACACGAAGTGAGCGGTTGAGCTGGCTGCGGCGGTACTTGCGAAACTTGCGGAACTTGCGGGCTTCAAACCATGGCCACCCGCCTGTACACCAGCTTGTGCGCCACGCTGTCCAAGCTGTGTCTGATGCTCGCCGTGGCCTTGTTGATTGCGGTGATCCTGTGCGTGCAATGGCAGGTCTTCGGCCGCTACGTCATGAACGACACACCCACCTGGGCTGAGGCGCTGGCCATGCTGCTGGTGCTGTTCGTCACCGCCTTCGGCCTGGCCGTGGGCGTGCGCGACGCCGGCCACATCGGGCTGGAATCGATGGTGGCGCTGTTGCCGCCGCCGTGGCAGCGCCGCATCGAAGTCTTGATCCACGCCCTGGTCGGCCTGTTCGGCGCGCTGATGGCATATGGCGGCTGGACCTGGGCCGTGGCCAAGTGGAACGAAAAGAAGCCCATGCTGCCGGTGCCCGACGGCATCGACTACGTGCCGCTGGTGCTGGCCGGCGGGTTGATCGTGCTGTTCTCGATCGAACACATCATCGCCAACGTGCGCGGGGTTGAGGTGGTGCCGGCGTGGAACTGACGCAAACCTGCCCATGGAACTAGCGGTATTGGGCGTCAGCTTCACCCTGCTGCTATTGCTCGGCGTGCCGGTGGCGTTTGCCATCGGCCTGTCTTCGGTGGCCACCATCCTGGCCGCGGGCCTGCCCATGGCGGTGGTGTTCCAGAAGATGGTCGGCGGCATGCAGGTGTTCAGCTTCCTGGCCATTCCGTTCTTCATCTTCGCCGGCGAGTTGATGCTGCACGGCGGCATTGCGCAGCGCATCGTCAACCTGGCCAACAGCCTGGTGGGCCATGTGCGCGGCGGCCTGGGCATGAGCAACGTGCTGGGTTGCACCTTGTTCGGCGGCATCGTGGGCTCGCCGGTGGCCGACGTTTCGGCCATGGGCTCGGTGATGATCCCGCTGATGAAGAAGCAGGGTTACGACGCCGACTATGCCGTCAACGTCACCACCCATGCCTCCTTGGTGGGCGCGTTGATGCCCACTTCGCACAACCTCATCTTGTTCACCCTGGCCACCTCGGGCATCGCTTCAGTCAGCGCGCTGGGGCTCATCTTGGCCGGCGTGGTGCCGGCGCTGCTGCTCACGCTGTGCAACCTGGGCGCCGCGTACTGGGTGGCGCGCCGGCGCGGCTACGCCACGCACGGCAAGTTCCCAGGTTGGGCCGCGGTGGCGCTGGCGTTCGCGGCCGCGCTGCCGGGCTTGATGGTGGTGGTGATCATCCTGGTGGGCATTCTTTCGGGTGCGTTCACCGCCACTGAGTCGGCGGCCATTGCGGTGGCCTGGGCGCTGCTGATCACGGTGTTCGTTTACCGCTCGCTGAGCTGGACGCACTTCATCAAGGCCTGCGCCAAGGCCTGCAAGACCACCGGCGTGGTGCTGCTGCTGATCGGCATCTCGGCCGCGTTCGGCTACTTCCTGGCGCTGTACGACGTGCCGCAGCGCACCGGCGAACTGATGAAGGCCATCTCCAACGAGCCCTGGGTCATTTTCCTGATGATCAACGTGCTGCTGTTCGTGCTCGGCACGTTCCTGGACATGGCGCCCACCATCCTGATCTGCACGCCGATCTTCCTGCCCATCGCCATGCAGTTCGGCATGGACCCGCTGCAGTTCGGCGTGGTCATGCTCATCAACTGCGCGCTGGGCCTGAACACGCCGCCGGTGGGCACGGTGCAGTTCGTGGGCTGCGCCATCGGTGGGGTGTCGGTGGGGCAGGTGATGAAGTCGATCTGGCCCTTCTATGGCGCGCTGGGCCTGTGCCTGGCGCTGGTCACCTACGTGCCGGTGTTTTCTTTGTGGTTGCCGGGTCTGTTCAAGTGAAACGTTAACACCATGATCAACATCACGCCTCCCAACGGCGGCACGCCGCTGCAAACCCGCTACCCCGACCCGGCCATCGAGGTGCTCGACGATGCTTTCCTGGCGCTGCGGCTGACTAGCGCCAGCGTCGAGCTGCTGGCCAGTGGCTGCCGCTGGAGCGAAGGCCCGGTGTGGTTTGGCGACGGCCGCTTCCTGCTGTGGAGCGACATTCCCAACAACCGCATCCTGCGCTGGGACGATTGCTCGGGCGCGGTGAGCGTGTTCCGCGAGCCCGCCAACAACGCCAATGGCCACAGCCGCGACCTTCATGGCCGGCTGGTGAGCTGCGAGCACCTCACGCGGCGCATCACCCGCACCGAAACCGACGGCAGCATCACCGTGCTGGCTGATGCCTTTGAAGGCAAGCGGTTGAATTCACCCAACGACATCGTCTGTGCCCAAGACGGCGCCATCTGGTTCACCGACCCCGGTTTCGGCATCTCTGGCCACTGGGAAGGCGAACCCGCCACGCCGGAATTGCCGCATGCGGTGTACCGGCTGGCGCCTGACGGTTCACTTGAGCAGGTACTGTCAGATCTGAAAGCACCCAATGGCTTGGCGTTTTCGCCCGATGCGTCTGAGCTGTACATCGTTGAAAGCCGCGCCTTGCCGCACAAGCGTCTTTGGGCCTACCGGGTTCAAACCAACGGCACGCTGAGCAACAAGCGCCTGGTCATCGACGCGGCAGACGGCGGTGCCCTCGACGGCATTGCCATCGACGCCCAGGGCCACATCTGGTGCGGCTGGGGCAGCAATGGCCGTGTGCCCAGCGAGCCGCTCGACGGCGTGCGCGTGTTCGACGCCGCGGGCAAGGCGCTGGGCCACATCCACCTGCCCGAGCGCTGCGCCAACCTGTGCTTCGGCGGGGCCAAGCGCAACCGCCTGTTCATGGCCGCCAGCCACTCGCTGTATGCCTTGTACGTGAACGTTCAGGGCGCGGCTTGACGGCGCTTGACCGCGACGGCCACCCAGGCCCGTTCACACCGCCGCATGGGTTCCTTGGCCCGGCGCCATCACCACACACACCTTACCCTGCACACGGCCTGCTTTCATGTCGCGCTGCGCCACGGCCACGCCCTCCAGGCCAATGACGCGGGCCACGCGCGGCTGCAACACCCGCTGCCGCGCCAGCTCGGCCAGTTGCTTGAGCAGACCGACGTCAACTTTGAGCATGAACGGCACGCAGCGCTGGCCAAACACCGGGCCAGCCAGCACGCTGGCCAGGAAGAGGCCCGGGGTGGGCATGGTGTTCAGGTAGATGCCTTTTGGCGCCAGTTGCCGGCGCTGGGCCCAAAAGGTGGACACGCCGGCAGCGTCGAAGATCACGTCGAACGTTGACCCCAGCCGGCTCCAGTCTTGCGTCTTGTGATCCACCAGCACCTGGGCCCCGAGCCCGCGCACATAGGCTGCGTTCGCCGCACTGCACACGGCCGTGATGTGCGCGCCGGTGGCATGCGCCCATTGCACGGCGCTGGCGCCCACCGCACCCGATGCGCCCGAGATCAACACCTTCTGCCCGGCGCGCAACTGGGCCAGGGTCTGCAAGGCCTGCAAAGCCGTGCCCGCCGCCACCGGCAGGCAAGCGGCGGTTTCATCGCTGACGCTTTCGGGCGTGGCCGCGACCAGGCCGGTGCCGATCACCAGCGTCTCGGCGCACGTGCCGTGGCCGGGCATCGGGTCGACCGAGCCGAACACACGTTGGCCGACCTGAAACCCCGTGACGTTGGCCCCGAGCGCACTGATCCGGCCGGCAAAGTCCTTGCCGGTGATGGCCGGCAACTTCGGGCGCCGCAGCCAACGCAACATGCCGTCGCGCAGCTTGAAATCCACCGGGTTCAGGCTGGCCACCGTGACCTGCACCTGCACTTCACCCGGCCCGGGCAGCGGCGCGGGAATCTCGCGCAGTTGCAGCACCGTGTCATCGCCATAATCATCGAACATCACGGCCCGCATCGCTTTCCCCCTTTACACGACGTTCAAGCGCCGCGGCAACATTGTCCTCGCGGCTGCGCAGGCCGGCCCGGTCTCGAAACCTTCCACGTGACAAGCATCAACCCAGCGCCTCGCTGCACTCCGCATGCATGCCATGAACCCTCGCACCGCATTCGTTGAGCCGCCGGGCCTGCCGGCACCTGAGTGGCACACCAGCCAGTGGTTCAACCACGCCGGGCCTTTGCGCTTGAGCGCGCTGCGCGGCAAGGTGGTGGTGTTGCATGCTTTTCAGATGCTGTGCCCCGGCTGCGTGCAGCATGGCTTGCCACAAGCCCAGCGCATTCAACGCCAATTTGCCGGCCACGACGTGGCGGTGGTCGGGCTGCACACGGTGTTCGAACATCACGCGGCGATGACACCGGTGTCGCTGGCCGCGTTCTTGCACGAGTACCGCGTGGGCTTCCCGGTGGGCGTGGACGCGCCCGGCGCGAACGCGGGTGAGCCGATCCCGCAGACGATGCGCGCCTACGGCATGCAAGGCACGCCCAGCCTGGTGCTGATCGACCGCCAGGGCCACCTGCGCCGGCACGGCTTCGGCGCCGAAGACGACCTCTCCGTGGGTGCGGCCATCGCCTGGCTGCTTGCTGAAAACCGCCAAGGGCCGAACCCCGGCTGACCCTCGGCTGCTCAGGGCTGGGCACCCGGTTCAAGCGCCGCCGCAGCGTCATCGCGGCACGCCTGCTGCAACCGCGCCCACGCCTGTGGGCCTAGCGCGCGCAGCGTGGCCTGGTTGGCATCGAAGATGGCCTCGGCTTGAGGGAACACCGCCACCGCGCGTTCCACGCTGGCTTCGCGCAGCAGGTGCAGCGTGGGGTACGGCGAGCGGTTGGTGGCGTTGTCGATGTCAGCTTCAGCGCTGCCGGCAAACTGGTACTGCGGGTGAAAGCTGGCCACCTGGACCACGCCTTGCAGATCGAGATCAGCCACGGCGGCGTCGGCCACGTCAAGGAAATCGTTGTAGTCGAAAAAGTCGTGCAACACGCCGGGGTGGATCAACAAGGTGGTTTCGATCTCATCCGGCGTGGCTTGGGCCAGCAGCTTCAACTCGGCCACCAGGCTGGCCTGCAAGCCTGCTTCTGACTCGGCCGCGCACACCACATAGCGCACCAGACCTTTGACTTGCGGCGCCTTGGCGAAGGGGCACAGGTTCAGGCCGATCACCGCGCGCTCCACCCAGGCGCGGGTTTCGGCGATGACGCGGCGTTCGTCCATCAGAGAATGATGTGAAACGTTGTTGCGTTCAAGCCGCAGCGGGCAGCACGGCAGCGTGGGCATCGAGCACGTCTTGCAGTGCGGCCAGGAACAGCTCAATCTCGGCGTCGCCAACTTGCAGCGACAGCGCCACCAGGCCGCGCCGGGCCATGAACATGCCGCGTTCAAGCAAGGCGAAATAGAGCAGGTCGCGCACGCGCGCATCGCAGCCGGCCAGGTCGGCCGCGCTGTGCAATGGCCGGGCTGTGGGGTGCAGGCTCAGCAACGAACCCAGGCCGCTGAATTGCAAGCCCAGGCCGCGCCGGGCGAACAGGGCGTTGCCACGCTCGCGCAGCGCGTCACCGCGGGCGTTGAGGGCATTGATGGCCGCCGGCTGCCACAGCTCACGCAACCCGGCCAGGCCGGCGGCCATGCTCAGCACGTTGTTGTTGAAGGTGCCGGCATGGCCCAGCGCGCCTGCGCGCCGCGGGTCGAACTGCTGCATCACCTCGCGCCGGCCACCAAAGGCGCCGAATGACAGGCCACCGCCGAAGTACTTGCCCAGCGTGGTCAGGTCGGGCGCCAGGCCGAGCTGCGCCTGGCGCCCGCCCAGGCTCAGGCGCGAGGTCATCACTTCATCCAGCACCAGCAACGCGCCGCTTTCGCGCGCCAGCGCTTGCAGGCCGTGCAGGAACTCGGGCGTGCCGGCGATGCAGCCGCCGGCGCCGAGCATGGGCTCGACCAGGATGGCCGCGATCGCACTGCCCTGGCTTTGCACCACCTCGGTGGCCGCGGCCAGGTTGTTGTACGGCGCCGTGATCCACTCATGTGGAACGTTAACCGACGCCGCCGCGCCGCCAAAGGCCAGCACGCTGCCGTGGTAGGCGCCCTCAAAAACCAGCACCTTGCGCCGGCCGGTGAAGGCCAGCGCCGCGGCCAGGGCCAGCAGGTTGGCCTCGGTGCCGCTGTTGGTGAAGCGCAGCAGCGCCATGGATTCAAACCGCTGGGTGATTTCGCGCGCCAGCGCTTCCTCGCGCTGTGTGTGCGAGGCCAGGCTCAGGCCGTCATCGAGCGCGCTGATGATGGCCGCGCGAATGGCCGCCGGCGTGTGGCCGTACAGCCCGGCGGTGAATTCGCCCAGCAGGTCGAGGTGGCGGTGGCCGTCGGCGCACCACAGCCAGCAGCCTTCGCCGCGCACCATGGTCAGCGGGAACGGCGCCTGGAACAGCACGCTGCGGGTGTTGCCGCCGGGCATGACTTGCGCCGCCGCTTCGAGCTGGCGTGCGCTGGCGGGGTGGCGGGCGCGGTAGCGGCCCAGGGCGGTAGACAGCGCCAGGTCGAGCGCGTCGTTGTGTGCGTCGTTGTGTGCGACGTTGAGCGCGTCGTTCATGCTGCGGCGGCTTGTTTGGCCGTAGCGGCCACAGCGGCCACAGCGGCCACGCCGCCCACGATGCGCGGCAGCAACGCCAGCGGCAAGTCGTGCCCCATGCCGGGAATCAGGTCGAGCCGTGCCCCGGCAATGTGCTGCAACAGGTGCTTTGCCGCACCGGGCGGAATCAAGGGGTCGGCGTCACCGTGCAGCACCAAGGTCGGCGCCTTGATGCGCCCGAGCAAGGGGGAACGGTCGCCATCGGCCACCACCGCCATCAATTGCCGCGCCGTGCCGGCTGGCCGATAGGCGCGCATCACCGCGGCGTGCAGGCGCTGGCGCAAACGTTCGGGTTCACTTGGGTAACCCGGGCTGCCGATGAGGCCTACGAGCTTGGTCAGGTGATCGACCACCGCCGCCGGCTCGCGGCTGCGCGGTGGCGTGATCAGCGCCTTGCGCACCCGCAGGCTGGCCTGTGGCAGGCGGCGTGCGCCCGAGGTGGTCATCATCAGCGTGAGGCTGCGCACGCGCTGCGGCTGCGTGGCTGCCAGGTGCTGGGCAACCATGCCGCCCAGCGACGCGCCGCAGACATGGGCACTGGGCAGGTTCAGCGCATCGAGCACGCCGGCGGCATCGGCGGCCATGTCGGCCAGGCTGTACGGCGCGGTCACGGGCAGGTGCATAAGGTGGCGCACGCTGGCCAGGGCCAGGTTGGGCACGCCCAGGTGGTCAAACTGCTGGCTCAAGCCGGCGTCGCGGTTGTCGTGGCGGATGACGCGAAAGCCGCGCGCCACCAGGCCTTGCACCATCTCGTCGGGCCAGGCCGTGAGCTGCATCCCCAGGCCCATGATCAGCAGCAGCGGCATGCCGTTTTCCGGCCCGTGCACTTCCACTTCGAGATCGATGCCGTTGGCGCGCAGCTTCATGTCGTGGTCTTGAAGAACCAGCGCCGCGCGCCTTGGGCATGGAACGGCTGCCACTTGTTTGGATCCTGGCGCAGCCGGTCGGCCAGGGCGTACAGCGCCAGCGGGTTCAGGCCCATGCCGACATGGCTGGCAGCGATCTCGATGTTTTCTGTGCGCGCGCCGGCTGCGCCAGCGTCATTGACGCTGCACGGCCAGGCCACGATGCCGTCGCTCTTGGAAAAGATCGAGGTGGTGGGCACGGGCGGGGCGCCGCGCAGTTGGGCCAGCAGGCCGTGGTCGCTGGCGGGTGACTTGCCACTGACCAGCTCAAAAAGACGGTAGGCATTGGTGGCCTTGGGGTGGCCGGCGAACGGCGCGCCCAGGGTGACGACGCAGCGCGTGAGCTCGGGCATTTCCTTGGCCAGTTCGCGCGCATAGATGCCGCCCAGGCTCCAGCCCACCAGGCTGGCCGGGCGGCCGCTCTTGCTCACCACATCGCGCACCAGCTTGCGGCAGGCTTCAAGCACGCCGGCACGCGGGCCGAAGTTCAGGCCCTGGCCCCAGGCCTGCGGCGCATAGCCGCTGTGTTGCAGGAAGCGGCGCAGCGGCAAGGTGCTCAGGTCGGCCGCGCCCAGGCCGGGGAACACCACCACCGGGTGGCCATCGCCCTTGGGCAGCCGCGCCAGCCACGGGCTGGCCGCCAGCGACGCCGCGGCCTCCCAGGGTGCGCGGCCTTCGAGCAGCAACAGCAACAGGTTGGGCGGCTTGAGCGGCTTGCCATGCGCCGCGCGCGCGTGCGAGGGCAAGCCTGGTAGCGAGGGGGGGTGGAGCGGGCCGGCGGAATCGGGCACTGGGGAACCAGTGTGGTGTTGCATGCTAGGCGTGACTTAAGAAAACCGATGGATTTGCGTCTGTGGCTAGGCGCAAACCACAGCGATGCTCGGCGGCATCGCGAGGATTTGCAACGACGCCACAGGCGCAAAGACGCGGCTTTTCGTCGCGCTTGGCATGCAACACCACACTAGCGGCCATGCTCAGGCTTTGCTGCGCCGTGGCTTGGTGGCGGGCCGCTGCGGCTGGCCGAGCGCGGACTTGACCACGCTTCGAGCCACGCCACCCGCCAGGCTGCCCAAGCTCCCGGCACCGCGCTTCACGGCGGCGCGCGCCAGACCATCGGTGGCGGCGCCCACAGCAGCGCCCATGGCCGCCCCCACCGCTGCGCCCACCGCTTTGCGCGCCTGGCGCAGCGCACCGCGGGCCAGGCCAGTGGCCGCCGGCGGCTCGGGCTGGGGCAATGCGCGCAGGTCGTCGAGCGCGAGCAGCAGGCCGTGGGCCAGCTCGCGCACGTCGGGCATGGCCGCGGCGTCGGCCATCAGCCCGACATCGAGCGCGCCGTTGTAGCTCTGCACGGTAATGTTCAGCGCCACGCCATGGGTGACGATGGAGGTGGGGTGGTTGCTGAGCATGCGCGCCCCGGCCATGTACAGCGGCACGGCCGGGCCGGGCACGTTGGAGATGACCACGTTGGCCAAGGGCGGCATGCGCTCGGCCACCTTGGCCTTGCCGTACAGCGCGGTCAGGGCCTCCATCAACCAGGGCACGCCGATCGACGGAAAGTCTGTCGGCAAGATGCCTTTGACGCTGCCCAGCGTGCTCTTCATCGACGCCGTGGCCGCCACGATGTGCGCCAGGCGCTTGGCCGGGTCGGCCAGGTGCGTGCCCAGGCTGATCAGGCTCATCGAGGCTTGCGTGTCGGCGCTGGTGTCGCCGGGCGCGCGAAGCGACACCGGCACCGCGGCAATGAGTGACTTTTTCGGCAAGGCCTTGCGCGCCGCGAAGTAGCGCCGCAGCGCGGTGCTGCACAGCATGAGCACCATGTCGTTGAGCGTGGCGCCGTGGCCGCGGCCCAGCGCCTTCAGCTCGGCCAGCGGCCAGCTCACCGCAGCGAACGCACGCCCTTCACTCACCGACACGTTCAATGCAGTGCGCGGTGCCAGGCCGAGCTGGTTGGCCGAGCCCGGCCCGCCGAGCAGCTTGCTTCCCGCCAGGGCCTGCCGCGCTGCCGTGCCCAGGGTGCCGGCGGTGCCGGGCAGTTCCTTGATGATGCGCGCCACCATCTGCGCCTGGTGGCTCAAGGCGCCGCGCAGCATCTGCCCCATGTCCAACCGCGCCGTGCGTGGGCGCAGTGAAGGTTTGATGTTCAGCGCGCGAAGCTCGGGGCTCAGGTCGAGGATCACGTTGGCCAGGGCCACGGCGGCCTGGCCATCCACGGCGGCATGGTGCAGCTGTGTGTACAGGCCCACGCGGTGCAGGCCATTGGCGCCCGGGGCCAGGCCTTCCAGCACATGCATCTTCCACAGCGGGCGTTTGCGATCGAGCAGCACCGGGTGCAGCCGGCTCACCGCGGCTTCAAGCTCGGCCCTGCCGTCGCCCAGGCGCGCTGCCTTGGGCAGCTTGATTTCAACGATGTGTTTGGCCAGGTCGGGCGGCGCATCGACCCAGGCCGGGTTGGCCAGGTTCAGCGGCATCCACCACAGCCGCCGGCGCAACACCGGCGCCAGCGGCAGGCGCTGCTCGATGTGTTGGCGCAGCGCCGTGACGAAGCGGCCCTTGTGGCCGGCCGGCAGCTCGAAGACGTGCAGCGCGCCCACATGCATGGGCATCTGCGCGGTTTCAAGGTACAGGAACGTGGCGTCCAGGCCGGAGAGCTGCTTCATGGGCACCCTTGGAGCATGTGCACGATGCTAGGCGCATGGCCTGGGGCAACAGGCCCGTGCAGACCCTTGCGCGAAGTGCCGCCGCCTCACAACGCACGCAGTGGGTGGGCCCAATCGGGCCAGGGGCTTTCGAAGAAGGCCTGGGTCATGGCGTTGCTCACCTCGGCCTGCGTGGCCGGGTTCCAGCGCGGCGCCTGGTCTTTGTCGATCACCAAGGCGCGCATGCCTTCGATGCATTCGCTGCCGGTGCCACGGCGCACCGCGAAGCAATGCCGCACCAGGCTGCGTTCCATGCGCAGCACCTCGGCCAGCTCCATGCTGCGGGCACGCCGGATCTGTTCAAGGGTGACGGCCAGCATCAGCGGCGAGGCGCGCTCCATGGCAGCCAACGCGCGCGCTGCCCAAGGGCCGGTGTCACGCTTGAGCGAAGCCAAGATGTCGGCCACGTTGCCGGCGCCGAAGTGGGCGTCGATGCTGCCGCGGTGTTCGGCCAGCAGGCCCACGCCGGGGTCCACCGCATGCGCGTGCACGGTGGCCAGCACCTGTTCGCCGCTGCGCATGGGCTGGTCGACCAGGGCTTCAACCAGCGCCGGGATGTCGGCCGACATCACGCGCAAATCGGCCAGGCCCAGGGCCAAGGCGTCAGACGCGCCGATGGTTTGCCCGGTCAGGCCCATGTATTCGCCGGTGTGGCCGGGGCACCGCGACAGGAACCAGCCGCCGCCGGCATCGGGGAAAAAGCCCAAATGCACATCGGGCACGCCCAGGCGGCTGCGCTCAGTGACCACGCGCAGCCGGGCGCCCTGCACCAGCCCCAGGCCGGCGCTCATGGTCACGCCGTCGAGCAGCGCCACGATGGGCTTGCTGTAGCGGTGCACCAGGTAGTCGAGCGCATATTGCTCGGTGAAAAAATCGACCAACTGGCTGTCGCCCTCCAGCACCGCCTGGTGGAAGAAGCGCAGGTCGCCGCCGGCGCAGAACGTGGCTGTCAGCGTGCCGCCTTGCGCGCCCTGGAAGACAACGGCCATGACGTCGGCGTCACCGTGCCAATGCAGCAACAAGGCCGTGATGTCGCGCACCATGGGCAGGTTCAGCGCGTTCAGCGCCGAGGCCCGATCAAGCGTGATGAAGCCGATGCCGCCCAGCACTTCGCCGCGAATGGCGCCATGGCTGTTCAGCAACGGCATGTTGCGCAAGGACATGTTCATGCCGGCCCCGTTCGGCGCAGCGCCCACGCCTCGTTGACGATCAAAGCTGCCAACACCAGCAACCCCCCACTCAGTACAGAAGAAGAGGGTGCCTCACCGGCACCCCACCAGACCCAGGCCACCCCGAAGACAACTTCGAGCAAGGCCAACAGTGCAGCTTGTGGCGCACTCAGGCGCCGCGCCGCCGACACCGCCAACAGACACGGCAGCGCCAATTGAACCACGCCCAGGAACGCCAACCAAGCCAGATCAACACCCGATGCGCTGAAAGGCCAGGCCAGCGGCAGCGTCACCAGGCTGGACATCAGCGCGCCCAACAAGACGGCCGCCAGCATGTCCGGCGCGCCGGCATGTTGGCCGGGGTCGTGGCCCGTGCCGCCGCGCACGCCCCCTTCACTCACGGGGGAAGCGGCCAGCGCCGGGGGCTGCTGTCGGGCCCGGCGTGCCAGGTGGTGCAGCAGCGTCCAGTTAACCGCCGCGGCCACCGGAACGGCCAGGGCGACCAGGGTGCCCAGCCACTGGCGCGAGTCCGCCGTGCCAACCTCGCCGCCGTACATCCAGGCAATGCCCACGCCGGCCACGACGATGGTGGCCCAGGTGGGCCGGCTCAGGCGGTGGCCCAAGGTGAAGTGCGACAGCAGTGCCGTGAACAGCGGCGCCAGCGCCATGGTGACCAGAACGTTGGCCACCTTGGTCAGCGTGAGCGCCACCATGAAGGCCGTGAACATGACCGCCCAGCACACGCCAGAAAGCCACATCGCGCGCCCGCCGTGGCGCAGCGTTAACCACAGCGTGCGTGGGCCACGCAGCGCCGACAACATGACCACCAGCGCCACCGAGTTGAACGCGCTGCGCCAGAAGGTGACCTCAAACCCGCGCGCCGACTCAAGCTGCCGCGAGACGATGCCCGCGGTGCTCCACAGCAGCGTGGTCAGGATCATCAACAAGACAGCGCGGCGATGCGTCATGGTGTTAGCTGAGCGCCCTGCGCTCAGCATGTCAATCTGACTGGAGCCCCTTCTTGGAGGGGGCTCGGGGGAGCTGTGCTAAATTGCAGCGAAGCGACGAGGGGGCTCGGGGGAGCGCACGTTAAAGCGGTGCAACCGCAAGCGCGCGTCACGCGAGGCCGCTACGCGGCGTCGCGTGATGCACGCTTGCGGTCATGCTCCTTGAGGTACCGCTTGCGCAGCCTGATGCTCTTGGGCGTGATTTCCACCAGCTCGTCGTCGGCAATGAAGTCCACCGCATACTCCAGCGTGAGCTGGATCGGCGGCGTGATCTTGATCGCGTCTTCCTTGCCGCTGACGCGAAAGTTGGTGAGCTGCTTGGCGCGCACCGCGTTGACCACCAGGTCGTTGTCGCGGCTGTGGATGCCCACGATCATGCCTTCGTAAACCGGGTCGCCGGGCTTGACGAACATGCGGCCGCGGTCGTCCAACTTGCCCAGCGCGTAGGTGACGATTTCGCCGTCGTCCTGGCTGATCAGCACGCCGTTCTTGCGCCCGCCGATGTCGCCCTTGTAGGCCTCGTAGCCGTCGAAGATGTGGCTCATCAAACCGGTGCCACGGGTGAGGTTGAGGAATTCGCCCTGGAAGCCGATCAGGCCGCGCGCCGGAATGCGGTATTCCAGCCGCACGCGGCCGCGGCCATCGGGCTGCATGTCTTGCAGCTCGCCCTTGCGCAGCCCCAGCTCCTGCATCACGCCGCCCTGGTGCGCGTCTTCCACATCCACCGTGAGCATTTCGAGCGGCTCGTGCTTCTCGCCACCCACGTCGTGCAGCACCACGCGCGGGCGGCTCACGGCCAGCTCATAGCCTTCGCGACGCATGTTTTCCAGCAAGATGGTGAGGTGCAATTCGCCGCGGCCGGCGACTTCGAAAATGCCGTCTTCATCGGTATCGGTCACGCGCAGCGCGACGTTGCTTTGCAGTTCGCGGTCGAGCCGGTCGCGCAACTGGCGGCTGGTGACGTACTTGCCCTCGCGCCCGGCCAGGGGGCTGTTGTTGACGCAGAAGTTCATCGTCAGCGTGGGCTCGTCGATGGTCAGCATGGGCAGCACGCGCGGGTCTTCCAGGCTGGTGAGGGTGACGCCGATGCCCACGCCTTCCACACCACTGACCAGCACGATGTCACCCGGCCCGGCGATCTCGGCCGGCTTGCGTTCCAGGCCCTCGAACTTGAGCATTTGCGTGACGCGCGATTTGCGCGGTGTGCTGTCGGGGCCTTCATACACGGCCACGTCGATGCCCGGTTTGAGGATGCCGCTGTGGATGCGGCCGATGCCGATGCGCCCGACGTAGGTTGAATAGTCAAGTGAGCAGATCTGCAACTGCAGCGGCTCGGTTTCGCTGCCTTCGTGCGGCGGCACATGTTCGAGGATGGCGTCGAACAGCGGCGCCAGGTCGGTGCCCACCACGCCCGATTCGAGCGTGGCCCAGCCGTTCAGGCCCGAGGCGAAGATCACCGGAAAGTCGAGCTGGGCCTCGGTGGCGCCGAGCTTGTCGAACAAGTCAAACGTTGCATTGATGACGTAGTCGACCCGCGAGCCGGGCCGATCCACCTTGTTCACCACCACGATCGGCTTCAGGCCCAGTGCCAGCGCCTTCCTGGTGACGAACCGGGTTTGCGGCATCGGACCTTCCACCGCATCGACCAGCAACAACACGCTATCGACCATCGACAACACGCGCTCCACCTCGCCGCCGAAATCCGCATGTCCGGGCGTGTCGACGATGTTGATGTGCGTGCCCTCGTAGGTCACCGCGCAATTCTTCGCCAGAATGGTGATGCCGCGCTCGCGTTCGAGATCGTTGCT
>JAYUQE010000155.1:0-14105 GCA_043756905.1 Burkholderiales bacterium
TCCTTGAGCAGCTCACGCGCGATGATGAGTTGCTGCACTTCGGTGGCGCCTTCATAGATGCGCAAGGCGCGGATTTCGCGGTACAGGCGCTCCACCGGCATGTCGCTGACCACGCCCAGGCCGCCGAAGATCTGCACCGCGGCATCAATGACTTGCTGCGCGCCTTCGGTGGCCACCATCTTGGCCATGGCGGCCTCGCGCGTGACGTTGCGGCCCTGGTCGCGCTGCCAGGCGGCGCGGTAGGTGAGCAGCGCGGCGCAATCAATGGTGGTGGCCATTTGCGCCAGCTTGGCCTGGGTGAGCTGAAAGTCGGCCAGCACGCCGCCGAACATCTTGCGCGTGGTGCTGCGCTGCAGGGCTTCATCGAGCGCACGGCGCGCAAAGCCCAGCGCGGCGGCGGCCACCGAACTGCGAAAGACATCGAGGTTGCGCATGGCGATCTTGAAGCCTTCGCCGGCAGCGCCGATGCGTTGGCTCAAGGGGATGCGGCAGTTGGCGAAATGCAAGCGCGCCAGCGGGTGTGGGGCGATGACGTTGATGCGCTCGGCGATCTCGAACCCCGGCGTGCCGGCATCGACGATGAAGGCGCTGATGCCGCGCGCCTTGGGCGCTTCGCCACTGCGCGCGAACACCACGTAGTAGTCAGCAATGCCGCCGTTCGAGATCCAGGTCTTCTCGCCGTTCAACACCACTTCATCACCCTCGACGCAAGCGGCGCATTGCAGTGCCGCCACATCGGAGCCGGCGTCGGGTTCAGACAGCGCAAAGGCGGCAATCGCCTCGCCGCGCGCCACGCGCGGCAGGTAGCGCGCCTTCTGCTCGGGCGTGCCGCTCAAGGCAATGGCGCCGGAACCCAGGCCTTGCATCGCAAACGCAAAGTCGGCCAGGCCCGAATGCCGCGCCAGGGTTTCGCGGGCGATGCAGATGGCGCGGGTGTCGATGGCGTCAGCGGCGCCGCCCCATTCGCGCCCGCCCACGGCATGGGCCAGCCAGCCGCCGGCGCCGAGCGCCTTGACGAGTGCGCGGCACTGCGCGTCGACATCGGATGCATGATCATGCGAAACGTTAGCGGTGGCCCAGGCGTCAAGTTCGCGCGCCAGCGTGCGGTGGCGTTCATCAAAGAACGGCCAGTTGAGGAATTGCGTGTCGGCCATGGTCTGCTTTCGCTGCAATCAGTTGCCTTCGAACACCGGCTTTTGCTTGGCCACGAAGGCGTTGTAGGCGCGCTTGAAGTCTTCGGTCAGCATGCACAGCGCCTGCGCCTGGGCTTCGGCTTCAATGGCTTGCTCGATGGTCATGGCCCATTCCTGGTGCAGCATGGTCTTGGTGATGCCATTGGCGAAGGTGGGCCCGGCGGCCAGCTCAGCAGCCAACTTTTGCGCTTCAACCAGCACCTGCTCCGGCGCGGCCAGGCGGTTGTAGAAACCCCAGCGCTCGGCTTCCTCACCTATCAGGCTGCGGCCGGTGTACAGCAGTTCACTGGCGCGGCCCTGGCCGATGAGCCGCGGCAGCATGGCGCAGGCACCCATGTCGCAGCCGGCCAGGCCGACGCGGTTGAACAGAAAGGCCACCTTGCTGCGCGCCGTGCCAAGGCGCAGGCAAGACGCCATGGCCAGGATGGCGCCGGCACCGGCGCACACGCCGTCGATGGCGGCCACGATGGGTTGCGGGCAGGCGCGCATCGCCTTGACCAGATCGCCCGTCATGCGCGTGAACAGCAACAGGTCGGGTGCGCTCAGGCGGATCAGGGGCGCGATGATGTCGTGCACGTCGCCGCCGCTGCAGAAGTTGCCGCCGGCGCCGGTGATGACCACGGCATGCACGTCGGTGGCGTACCTCAGGCGGCCAAACAGATCACGCAATTCGGCATAGCTTTCAAAGGTGAGCGGGTTCTTGCGCTCGGGCCGGTTCAGCGTGATGGTGGCCACGCCGGCGTTGCATTGCCAATGCACGTGCATGGCGTTGTAGCCGGCCAGTTGCTGCTGGTTGCCAGCGGCCAGGGTAGGGTCGAGGTGGTCGTTCATGGTGCGTGCATTTCCTTGCGGGGACTTGGAGTTTGTTCCTGCTTGCGCGCCAGGTGCAAACGCAACTGGCCCAGGCCGGCATAGAGGGCTGATTTCACATCGGCGTCGAAGCCGCTGAACAGCTCGATCAGCCAGGCCTCGTGCTCTTGCGCCATGGTGTTGAAGCGCGTCAAGCCGGCGGGCGTGAGGCGAACGATGAGCGAGCGGCGGTCTTGCTCATCGGCCGCGCGCTCGACCAGGCCTTCGGCCACGAGCTGATCGGTCAGGCCCGTAACGTTGCCGCCGGTGACCATGAGGTAACGCGACAGTGCATTCATGCGCAGCCCATCAGGGTGGCGCTCAAGCTGGGCCAGGTAGTCGAAACGCGGCAAGGTGGTGGCAAAGCGCTGGCGCAAGCGCGTGCGGATGTCTTGCTCGATCTGCGTGCTGCATGACAGCAACCGCAGCCACAGCTTCACCGCGGAATGGTCGTCGCTCACGGCGCGGCCTTCACGGCCGATGTGCTGCGCGCTCAGGCCGCGCAGGAGTTTGAAGTCGCGGGTGCGTGCCATGCCTGACTACTTGGCCCCGGCCAGCGTTTTCTCGCGCACGAAGTTGCTTTCCATCTGCACCTTGGCCGAGCGGTATTGCTGGGGCCACAGCACTTCGGTGAAGCCGATCTTGGCGGCCTCGGTCAGCGTCCACGCCGGGTTGGCCAGGTGCGGGCGCGCCACGGCGCACAGGTCGGCGCGGCCGGCGGCGATGATGCTGTTCACATGGTCGGCCTCGCTGATGGCGCCCACCGCAATGGTGGCAATGCCGGCTTCCTGTCGAATACGGTCGGCGAACGGTGTTTGGAACATGCGGCCGAAGGTGATCTTCTCCTTCTTGCTCACCTGGCCGGACGAGCAGTCGATCAGGTCTGCGCCGGCGGCCTTGAAAGCCCGGGCAATCAACACCGCATCGGCCGGCGTGATGCCGCCTTCAACCCAGTCATGCGCCGAGATGCGCACGCTCATCGGCCTCGGCTCGGGCCAGGCCGCGCGCACCGCGGTGAACACTTCAAGCGGATAGCGCAAACGGTTGGCCAGGCTGCCGCCATAGTCGTCGTTGCGCTGGTTGGTCAGGGGCGAGATGAAGCTTGAAAGCAGGTAGCCGTGTGCGCAGTGCAGCTCCAGCCAATCGAAGCCGGCCGCCGCGGCGCGCCGCGTGGCGGCGATGAACTCGCCCTTGACACGGCCCATGTCAGCGCGCGTCATGGCGCGTGAGACCTGGCTCTCGCCTTCGATGTATTGCTGCGGTGAAGCGCTGAGCAGCGGCCAGTTCGGCTCGGTGTCGGCTGCAAGCAGCGGTTTGTCGATGCCGTCCCAGGCGCGGCGCGTGCTGCCCTTGGCGCCCGAGTGGCCGATCTGCATGGCGATCTTGGCGCTGGTGTTGGCATGCACCCAGGCCACGATGCGCTGCCACGCCGCGCCTTGCTCGTCATTCCACAAGCCCGGGCAGCCGGGGGTGATGCGTGCATCGGGGCTGGGGCAGGTCATCTCGGCCACCACCATGCCGGCGCCGCCCATGGCGCGGGCACCCAGGTGCACCAGGTGGTAGTCGCCCGGTATGCCGTCCACCGCCGAATACTGCGCCATGGGCGAAACCACCACACGGTTCTTCAGCGTGGTGCCGCGCACGGTGAAGGGCGTGAACATGGGCGGCACGGCGGGCAGGGCTTCACTGGGTGCGCCCGCGCGGGGCATGGGTGTGCGCGCCGCAAACCAGCGCTCGTAGCCTTCGAGCCAGGCCTTGTCGCGCAGGCGCAGGTTTTCATGGCTGATGCGCTGGCTGCGTGTGAGCATGCTGTACATGAACTGCTCGGGTTCAAGCTGGTCGCAATAGCGTTCGCCACAGACCTCGAACCATTCCATCGCGTTCCAGGCGGCGTTTTGCAGGCGCAGGGTTTCGATGCGGCGCAGCTCTTGATACGTGCTCAGCACCTCGCCGATGCGTTCAGGGCTGTCGCCCTGCAGCTTGAACTGGCGCGTCAGCTCGATGGCATCTTCCAGCGCCAGCTTGGTGCCTGAGCCGATGGCGAAGTGGGCGGTGTGCACCGCGTCACCCATCAACACCACGTGGCTGCCGTGGTCGTTTCTCAGCCACCATTGATCACACACCACGCGCTGGAAGTTCAGCCAGGCCGAGCCGCGCAGGTGGCGCGCATTGGTCATCAGCTTTTCGCCGCGCAGGTTGTCGGCGAACAGCTGCTCGCAAAAGGCGATGCTTTGATCCTGGTCGGCCTGATCCAGGCCGTGCGCTTGCCAGACATGTTCCGGGCATTCAACGATGAAGGTGGCAGTGTGCTCGTCGAACTGGTAGATATGGGCCTGGAACCAGCCATGTTCGGTGCGCTGGAAGTCGAAGGTGAAGGCGTCGTAGTGCCGGCGCGTGCCCAGCCAGATGAAGCGGTTCGGGCGCGTTACGATGTCGGGTTTGAAGGTGCTGGCGTATTTGGCGCGGATGCGCGAGTTGACGCCGTCGCTGGCGATCACCAGGTCGGCATCGGCATAGGCCGTGTCGCTTTCGGCGTCGCATTCGAACACCAGCTTCACGCCCACGGCTTCGCAGCGCGCTTGCAGGATGTTGAGCAGCTTCTTGCGCCCGATGCCCACGAAGCCATGGCCGCCGCTGCGCAGGGTGCGGCCCTTGAACAGCAACTCGATGTCGTCCCAGTGGTTGAAGGCGGCCTCGATCTGGGCGGCCGTTTCAGCGTCCCACTGGCGCATATTGCTCATGGTGGCGTCGGAGAACACCACGCCCCAGCCGAAGGTGTCGTACGGCCGGTTGCGTTCCACCACCGTGATGTCATGCGCCGGGTTGAGCTGCTTCATCAACAACCCGAAGTACAGGCCGGCAGGGCCGCCGCCGATGCAGACGATCTTCATGCGTGTTCCTTCACCGAGGGGACTGCGGGCAAGCAGGTTGTACTTTATTCGTGAATAGTTTAAGTGTCAACTAAATGGACGGCCGAAACCGGCACAGTGGGTGTCAAGCCCGTGCGTCCAGGTTGGCAACGCGCACTTCGCACACGATGCCCTGCGGCCGGTTTTCGCGCCATTTCACGTCGCCGCGCAGCAGCTTCACGCGCTTGCGCACGCCGCCCATGCCCAGGCCATGTGCCCAGGCCTGGGGGTTGCGGCCCACGCCGTCGTCGGCCAGCAGCAGGGTGAAGCGGCCACTTTCGAGCGTGGCGTCGATCTCCAGCCGGGTGGCGCTGGCGTGGTAGATGATGTTGCTGACCAGTTCGCGCAGCACCCGAGTAATGGCCGACCACTGCACCATGCTGAGCATGACGTCGTCGTCGAACGTGAAGTGCCAATCGAGTTCGATGTGCGCGGCGCTCAGGCGCTGCGTGATGTCGGCCTTCCATTCCGCCACGGCGTGCGACAACTGGTGGTCGCTGGCGGCCAGGCCACGGGTCAGGGTTTTCAGATCCTGCAGGGTGTGGCGCAGGTAGTCTTCCATCTCCGGGGTCTGGGCCTTGTACATCAGGGTCAACAGGCGCGCGCCGATGTCGTCATGCAGGTCTTGTGCGATGCGCAGCCGCTCCTCGGTGCGGCCGCGCTCAACGGCCTTGTCGTAGGCCACGGCGCGCATCAACTGTTCCACCACCTGGTCTGACAGGCGCGCGTCTTCGCGCGTGAACATGCGCTTGCCGCGCCCGGCAAAGCGCAGCAGCAGGCTGCCGGTGTTGGCGTTGGCGGTGTCGTCGCCCACACGTGGGAACGGCACCAGCATGGCCGAGCCGTCGCCCACCACGCGGGCATGGCTGATCTGGCGTTCCAGGTTTCGCAGCTCCAGCGGGTCGAACAGGTCGCGCAGCAGCTCGGTGAGCAGGCCGCGGCTCTGGCTGGCGTCAACCTCCACCTCGCGCACGATGCGATACAGGCGCTCGAACATGCGTTCGGCGGTGAGGCGCTGCGAGCCCAGCATCTGGCTGAGCAACCACTGGCGCGCGCCGGCATAAGTGCCCAGGGCCAGGAACACGGCCAGCGACAGCGACGCAAAGTGGCTGATCGAGAACGCCGAGACGAACAGCAGATCGAGCGAGGTGGCCACCGTGCTCACGCCAGCCAGCAAGGCGAACTCGCGCAGCGCCTGCTGCGAGCGCGACATGAACGGCAACAGCAGCAGCATCGAGGCGAAGAACACGTACCAGATGTACGAGCCGATCTGCGCCACGCTTTGCTGCAGGTTGCCGGCGCGGTCGGCGGCCATCACCGCCAGCATCAACAAGGCCAGCGTGCCCACGGTGACGACAGCAAAGCGCCGCATCAGCACCGCAAACGGGTTCGGTTCGGTGCGATACGAAGCGAACAGCAGGCCCACCGCCGTGCTGCCCATCACCAGGCAGGCCGCTTGCGTCCAGGCCCAGGCAAAGGGCAGCCTGTCGGCCGCAATGACCGCGCTGAGCACGGCTGTGAACAGCCAGGCCGCGCTGATGAACAGCAACCGGTGCTGCACGCGCAGTGGCGGCAAGGTGCAGGCGTGCACCACGGCAGCCGCGGTGACCAGGTCGAACGCTGAACGCAATGCGACCTCGTGCACCGCCGACCCGGCCACGGCGCCCAGGCCCGGCATCGACTGCACGGCAATGAACAGCAGGTTGCCCGCCTGGCACAGCGTCATCACCAGGTACAGCACGTTGCGCGGCTTCATGTGCGCCAGCATGGCCACCGCGCCCACCAGGTACAGCAGCAGCGCCAGCGCCGAGGTCAACCAGAACAGCAGGCCCAGCCCGGCCAGGCCGCGCGGCTGCGGCTGGGCCAGGGCCGTGCCGCTGCCGCTGCCTTCGAAGTGCAGCGCCACCTCCGGCCGGGCCAGCAGGGTGGCCAACTGCTCGTGGGCCCGCACCGAACGCGCGCGGCTGGCGTCGTCGATCACCCAGCGCGGCGAGCGGTGCAGGTCTTGCACCTGCACCGCAGGGCCACTGCCGTCGGCGGCGGTGACGCGCAGCAAGCGCTGCCCGAGGTGGGGCTGGAGCGCCGGCGCCGTGGCGGCGGCCAACTCGATACCGCCTTGCGCAGCGTCGCGCCAGGTGGCCGGCAGTTGGGGCGTGTCGATCAGCCCGCGCACCAGCGCAAACAGGCCCACACAGCCCAGCAGCGCCAGCAGTATCAGGGCGCGGCGGTGCCAATGGATCCAGCGCAATGGGTGGCGTTGGCGTTGCTCGTCCACGGCCAGTGGCACGGGCCCGCTTTCGCCAAAGCCTGCCGGGTAACCGGCCAGGCCGGGCGCGGTGCTGCTGAGGGTGGGGTCGGGGCGCGCCATGCTGCTGCGGTGGGCCAGCAGTGCGAGCCGCGTAGTGGCCTGTACTAGACCAGCCCTTGTTTGCTGGCCAGCACGGCGGCTTCGGCGCGGCTGGAGACGTTGAGCTTCTTGTAGATGGACTTGATGTGGTCGTTCACGGTGAACCACTTGATGCCCATCAACCCGGCGATCTCTTTGATCGTGAAGCCCTTGCTCAGGTAGGTGAGAACCTCGCTTTCGCGCGGCGTCAGGCGTTCATGGTCGAGCGGGCGTTCCATGACCACGGGCTTGCTGGCCTGCAAGCCACTGGCCGACATGAAGGCGCTTTCGTTGATGTGCGACTCAGCCCCGTTGCCGTGGCGAAAGTGGGTGAGCAGCCGGCGCGCAATGGCCGGCGACAGCGGCGGCTGGCCGCGCACGATCTTTTGCAGCTCTTCAACCAGCACTTCGAAGCGGTCTTCCTTGAGCAAGTAGCCGTCGGCCCCGCATTGCAGGGCCGGGAACAGGTGGTCGTCGTCTGAATAAAGCGTGGTGACGATCTTGGTGGCCGGGTATTGGGCCAGTTCACCCAGGAGCTCCATGCCGTTGCCGTCGGGCAGTTCCAGGTCGACCATCACCAGCTTGAAGGTGTCGGCGCCACTGGTGCCGCGTGGGCCACCGTTTTGCGACACCACCCGGCGCGCGGTTTCCAGGTCGCCGGCTTCGGTGATGACGATGCTGTCGCTGAAGCTTTCGCGCACCACGCGGCACAAGAAACTGCGTGCAACGGGGTTGTCTTCGAGAATTAAGACCTTGACGGCCATGCAAAAGCTCCTATGCGGATGCAACGGATGCTAGCAGCCCACGCATGGCCTCATTCATTGACCAACACCACCTTGCCGATGACCTGGCGCGAGGCCATTCGTGCATAGGCCTGCGCCAGCTCAGCCATGGGCAGGCGGCGGTCGATCACCGGCTTGATCTTGCCTTGGGCATGCCACTGCGCCAGCTCGGCAAAGGCGCGCGCGTTGGCGGCGGCCTCGCGGCGAACGAAGTCGCCCCAGAACACGCCGACGATCGAGGCCCCTTTGAGCAGGGTCAGGTTCAGCGGCAATGACGGTATGCCGCCCTGCGCAAAGCCGATCACCAGGTAGCGGCCGCGCCAGGCGATCGAGCGGAACACCGGCTCGGCCAGATCGCCGCCCACCGGGTCGTACACCACATCGGGGCCTTTGCCCGCGGTGAGTTCCTTGATCTGGTCGCGCAGGTTGCCCTGGCTGTAGTTGATAGCGGCGTCGGCCCCCAGTGCCAGGCAGCGCGCATTTTTTTCGTCGCTGGAGGTGGCGGCAATCACCTTGGCCCCCATGGCTTTGGCGATCTGGATCGCCGACGTGCCCACACCGCCGGCGGCACCGAGCACGAGCACGGTTTCACCGGCCTTGAGCGCCGCACGGTCCACCAGCGCATGGTGCGACGTGCCGTAGGTGAGGCCGAACGCAGCGCCTTCTTCAAAGCTGAAGCCCGCGGGCAACGGCATCACCCCGGCGGCCTTGGGGCAGGCGTGGGTGGCAAAGCCGCCAATGCTGCCCAGCGCGGCCACGCGGTCGCCCACCTTGAGGTGCGTGACCGCGCTGCCCACGGCTTCGATGGTGCCGGCATATTCCGAACCCGGCACGAACGGTGGCGTGGGCTTGAACTGGTACTTGCCCTGGACGATCAGGATGTCGGGGAAGTTCAGGCTGGCCGCCTTGATGGCCACGCGCACTTCGTCGGCCGCCGGTTCGGGCGTGGGGCTGGTCTTCCAAACAAGCGCGTCGGGGCCGCTGAGGGTTTCGCAGGTCCAGGCTTTCATGTTTTGCCTTGTTAACGAGAGTGGGCATCAATGATAGGAGGCCGCAGTGCGGGTCAGTCACCGCTTTGACGGCAGCACCGCAAACTGCTGCTGCAAACATGCCGCCGCAGGGGCGCTGCCTACAATCGCCGCGCATGCGCATCCTCATCGCCAATGACGACGGCTATCTCGCTCCCGGCCTGGTGGCCCTGGTGCAGGCCTGCCAGGGCTTGGGCCAGATCGACGTGGTGGCGCCGGAGCAAAACGCCAGCGCCACGTCCAACGCCTTGACGCTGAACCGGCCGCTGTCGGTGTTCGAGGCCGTGGGCGGTGCCAGCGCGGGCTTCAAGGTGGTGAACGGCACGCCGTCAGACTGCGTGCACGTGGCGCTCACCGGCTTGCTCGGGGCTCGGCCCGACCTGGTGCTTTCGGGCATCAACAACGGCGCCAACATGGGTGACGACACGCTGTATTCAGGCACCGTGGCTGCGGCCATGGAGGGCTACCTGTTCGGCGTGCCGGCAATTGCGTTTTCATTGGTCGACAAGGGCTGGGGCCAGCTCGATGCCGCGGCGCGCATGGCGCGTTCGTTCGTGCAGGGCCTGCTGCAAGAGGGCTTCCCGGCCGGCCCCTGGCTGCTCAACGTGAACATACCGAACCATGCCGATGCGCCCGGCCTGCCGCGGCGCATCACTCGCCTGGGGCGGCGCCATGCCAGCGCGCCGGTGATCAAGCAGACCAACCCGCGCGGCGACACCATTTACTGGATCGGCCCGGCCGGCGCTGCGCTCGATGCCGCGCCAGGCACCGACTTTCATGCGTTGGCCAACGGCTGCGTGTCGATCACGCCGCTGCAGGTCGACCTGACTGACCATACCGGCCTGGGCCGTTGGCGCACGCTGGCCGGCTCCACCCCTGCATGAGCGGCCTTTCGCCATGACGGCCAAGCTGCCGCGCAAGCCGGCCGGCTTTCCTGCCGTGCTGGGCGCTGCGCGGGCCGTGGCGCCACACGACATGTTGCGCCCGCAACGCCCGCTGCGCGAGGCGGCGGCCGATGCCCGGCAGCGCGGCACCCCGGCCGGCGTGGGCCTTGATTCAGTGGCCGTGCGCGCGCGTATGGTGCAGCGCCTGCGCAGCGCCGGGCTGCATTGCGAGCCGGTGTGCGCGGCGCTGCTGCACGTGCCGCGGCATGAGTTTGTTGACGCTGCGCTGGCCAACCAGGCCTATGAAGACACCAGTTTGCCCATCGGCTGGCAGCAAACCATCTCCAAGCCCTCAGTCGTGGCGCGCATGCTGGCCTTGCTGTTTGAAGGCGACGGCGCACGCCAGCGCGGGCAGTTGGGCCGGGTGCTGGAAATCGGCACCGGCTGCGGCTACCAGACGGCGTTGTTGTGCCTGCTGGCCAAGCAGGTGGTGTCGATCGAACGCATCGCCGGCTTGCATGAAAAGGCGCAGGCCAACCTGGGCCTTGCCATGCCGGGCAGCTTGCGCGGCCCGTTGCAACTGCTGCACGGCGATGGCCGCGCCGGATACGCCCGCGCTGCGCCGTTCGACACCATCGTGGCCGCCGCCGGGGGCGACGACGTGCCGCAGGCCTGGCTCGACCAGCTTGCTGAAGGCGGGCGGCTGGTGGCGCCGCTCAGCGGCACGGGGCGCGCCGGGCAGGCCTTGTGCATCATCGACCGGCGCGGCGGCCAGTGGCACCGCGCGCTGCATGAAGCGGTGCATTTCGTCCCCCTAAAATCGGGCATCGAATGACACCGGGGTTGGCGCGCATGCGGCAGGTTGGCAGATCAAATTGGGCGGCGTGGGTAGGAGCGTGGGCGGCAGAAGGACGGCGGCTGCAACGCGCGAGAAACCGGCACCGCTCGGTATCACCGCCTGCGCCCAGGGGAACCACCCTGGGCTTGTCGGTGCTCCCAAGCGGGCTTCAGTTTTCGCACGTTTCGCTTCGTCGCCTTCTGCCGTCCACGCTCCTGGCGCTGTGCATGGTTGCGGTGTTGGTGGGCTGCGCGTCACCGCGCTACCGCGCGCCGGTGGAAGATCGCGCTGCCACCGGCCGCAACGCGCCTGGCGGCGCGCCGGCCAGCACCGGCACCGCGGCTGCGCGGCCGGGCGACGAGAACGCGGGCAAGCCCGGCTACGTGAGCGTCAAGCCAGGTGACACGCTGATCCGCATTGGCCTGGAGGCAGGCCAGAACTGGCGCGACGTGGCGCGCTGGAACGGCATCGACAACCCCAACCTGATCGAAGTCGGCCAGGTGCTGCGCGTGGTGCGCCCGGGCAGCGAGCCCGAGGCCGTGGCGGTGCGCCCGGTGGCTGCGGCGGCCCAGGTTGAAACCCGGCCGCTGGATGCCAGGCCCGAGGCGCGAGTGCTTGAGGTCAAGCCCGGCGCAGCGGCCCCGGTGCCCAGCCCGGTGTCCGCGGCAACAGTACCAGCACCTGCACCAGCGCCGGCAACGCCCGCGTCGGATGAAGACGTTGCCTGGGGCTGGCCGGCGCAGGGTAGCGTGTCCACGCCCTTCGACGATCAACGCAACAAGGGCCTGCTGATTGCAGGCAAGGCCGGCGAGCCGGTCTACGCCGCTGCCAACGGCCGCGTGGTCTATGTGGGCGCCGACCTGCGCGGCTACGGCAACCTGGTGATCGTGAAGCACAACAACACCTACCTCAGCGCCTACGCCCACAACCAGACCTTGCTGGTGAAGGAAGAGCAGGTCGTGCGCAAGGGCCAGAAGATCGCCGAAATGGGCTCGTCGGACACCGACCGCGTGCAGCTGCATTTCGAGATCCGCCGCGTCGGCAAGCCGGTCGATCCCGCGCGGCTGTTGCCGGCACGCTGAAGCGCCGCGCACCGGCCCTGGTGCAGGGGTGCGTTCACGTTTTCCGCAGGTGCGCCACCCCTGGGCCGCCGCTAGCATCGCGCCGCCTTCAACCCCCTGCTTCGGCGCGCCGCCCTTTGCCGTGCAAGTCATCCAACTGCTGATCAGCGGCGTCGCCCAGGGTTGCATCTACGGGCTGATTGCACTGGGCTTCGTGCTCATCTACAAGGCCACCGAAACCGTCAGCTTCGCGCAGGGCGAGCTGATGATGCTGGGCGCGTTTTGCGGCCTGGCGGCCATGACCATGCTGGGCCTGCCGTTCTGGCTGGCCGTGCCCGGCGCGGTGCTGGTGATGGCCGGCTTGGGCGTGCTGCTGGAACGCGCGTTGATCCGCCCCATCCTCGGCCAGCCGGCGTTTTCCATCGTCATGCTCACCATCGGCATCAGCTACATCGCTCGCGGCCTGATCACCATGGTGCCGGTGATCGGCACCGAAACGCACGTCCTGCCGGTGCCCTACAAAGACGGCACGGTCAAGCTGGGCACGCTGGTGCTGGCCGACGAGCAACTGGTGGTGATCGCCTGCACAGCGGTGTTATGCCTGGGGCTGTATGCCCTGTTCAAATTCAGCAAGGTCGGCATCGCCATGCAGGCCAGTTCGCAAAACCAGCTCGCGGCTTACTACATGGGCATTCCGGTGCGGCGGCTGAACGGCCTGGTGTGGGGCCTGGCCGCGGCGGTGGCGGCGGTGGCCGGGTTGCTGCTGGCGCCCATCACCTTCGTGCACGCCAACATGGGTTTCATCGGGTTGAAGGCGTTTCCGGCGGCGGTGGTGGGCGGCTTTGGCAGCCTGCCCGGGGCCATCGTGGGCGGGCTGATCATCGGCGTGGTGGAAAGCCTGTCGGGCTTTTACCTGCCTGAAGGCTTCAAGGACATCACGCCTTACGCGGTGGTGCTGCTGATGCTGATGGTCAAGCCCAACGGCCTGTTCGGCGAGACGCAGCGCAAGAAAGTCTGAGCCACACACCGACCATGCGCTTTCTCTTCAAGACCCACTACGAGCAAGACATCGCACTGGCCAAGCACGGTGGCCACCACTTCTGGTATGCCGTGCTCGGTGTGTGCCTGCTGGCCGCGCCGTGGTTGCTGCCCGACTACTGGCTGGCGCAGTTAACGTTTGTGTTGATCTACTCGGTGGTCGGCCTGGGCCTCATGCTGCTGGCCGGGTTCACGGGGCAGTTCTCCATCGGCCACGCCGCGTTCCTGGGCGTGGGTGCCTACACGCAAGCGGTGTGCATCGGCGCGGGCTGGCCGTTCCCGCTGGCCATGCTGGCCGCGGGCGGCCTGGCCGGCGCGGCCGGGGTGGTGATCGGCGTGCCGGCGCTGCGCGTCAAGGGCATCTACCTGGGCATCGCCACGCTGGCCTTCGGCTTTATCGTCGAAGAGGGAATGGCGCGCTGGGAAAGCGTGACCGGTGGCAATAAGGGCATGCATGTCAAGACGCCCGAGTTGTTCGGCTGGCAGGTCGACAGCGACATCGAGTTCTATTTCGTTTGCCTGGTGGTCACGCTGGGCTGCACGCTGGCCATCCTGAACCTGCTGCGTTCGCCCACCGGCCGCGCCTTCGTGGCCATTCGTGATTCAGAGATCTCGGCGCAGAGCATGGGCATTCACCTGGCGCGCTACAAGACGCTGTCGTTCGCCTTGTCGGCTGCATTCGCCGGTTTGGCCGGCGCGCTGTATGCGCACAAGATCACGTTCCTGTCGCCCGAACAATTCAGCATCGTGCAGTCGATCGACCTGCTGCTGTTGGTGGTGATCGGCGGCCTGGGCTCGGTGCACGGCGCCTTCCTGGGCGCCATTTTCCTGATCACCATGCCGCAGCTCATCGCCCTGGGCAAAGATTACCTGCCGGACGTCATCGGCCAGGCGCCGGGCTTGCAGGCGGTGGTGTATGGCGCCGTGCTGGTGGCTTTTGTGATGTTCGAGCCACTCGGCCTGTACGGCCGCTGGCTGAAGATTCGCACCTATTTGCAGCTGTTCCCGTTCTATCGCCAGGGCATGTTCAAGCGGCAGAAGTCGTTCCAGAAGTCGGATCGCCTGAAATGACAACGGGCAACGACCTCATCGTGGCCGAAGGCCTCACCGTTCGCTTCGGCGGCCTGGTGGCGGTGA
>JAYUQE010000156.1:0-13978 GCA_043756905.1 Burkholderiales bacterium
GCCGCGCGCCTTTTCTTCCGGCGCCGCGTCGATCTGGTCATACGCCTTGACTTCGCCACCAAACTTGGCCGCCAGCACCGATGTCAGCGCCGCCGTCAAGGTCGTCTTGCCATGGTCCACGTGCCCAATCGTGCCCACGTTCACGTGGGGCTTGCTGCGATCGAATTTACTTTTTGCCATGATGCTTGGCTCCTGCTTGGGTCTGGTGAAAACAGTTCTCTTGCTGCGTAGCGGTTGGTGCCCATGGCGCGGATCGAACGCGCGACCTCCCCCTTACCAAGGGGGTGCTCTACCACTGAGCCACATGGGCGTCGGCACGGGCCTGGGTGCCGCTTCACACCCAGGCCCGTGGCGACCTTCAATACCTGACGAAACCTGAATAAAGCTGGAGCGGGAGACGGGAATCGAACCCGCGTCATCAGCTTGGAAGGCTGGGGTTCTACCATTGAACTACTCCCGCCCTGGGAGCGGCTCGATGCGACCCGCCTGGCCACATCGACCAAACAAAAACCATTGGAAATCAAGCACTTAACTTGGTGGAGGAGGCTGGATTCGAACCAGCGTAGGCGTAAGCCAACAGATTTACAGTCTGCCCCCTTTAGCCACTCGGGCACCCCTCCGAGGCGAACCGCAGACTGTACCACAACGCAAACTCCTTTCGAGTTAGCCAGCACGGCCCGCAGGCGGCCCGGGCGCGACGGCGGCACCCGGGCGTGGCGCCCTTGTGCCTTGAGCGGCCTTCCCGTAACGTGGCTTCAGCACTTCAGCCTGAGGAGACATGCCATGCCAAGCCCAGCCACGGCCGGCTCTAACGCCGGCACCGCAGACATCCGCACCCTGGCCCTGGTCGGGCCTACCGCCGGCGGCAAGACCTTGCTGGCAGAAATGCTGCTGTACCAAAGTGGCGCCATTGCCGCCCCGGGCAGCCTGGAACGCGGCAGCACGGTGAGTGATTTCGACCCCCTGGAACGCAAGGCGCAGCATTCGCTCAATGCCGCGGTGTTGCACACCCACCATTCAGGCGCGCGCATTCACTTCATCGACACCCCGGGCGGCGGCGATTTCCTGGGGCAATCTTTGCCCGCGCTGGAAGCGGTGGAAACGGCCGCCGTGGTGATCAACGCGGCCGTGGGCATCGAGCCGCTGGCCGTGCGGATGATGGAGTACGCTGCGCAGCGCCACCTTGACCGCCTGATCATCGTCAACAAAATTGATCTGCCGGGCGTGAACCTGGCCGAGCTGCTGGGCCAGATCCAGGCGGCGTTTGGCAAAGAGTGCCTGCCCCTGAACCTGCCCGATGCCGGCGGCACCAAAGTGGTGGATTGCTTCTACAACCGCGAAGGCCACAGCGACTTCGGTTCGGTGGCCGATGCCCACCGCAAACTGGTGGAACAGGTAGTGGAGGTTGACGCCGCGTTCGTGGACCGCTATCTGAACGATGGCGACATCGACGCCAGTGAACTGCACGCGCCGCTGGAGCAGGCGCTGCGTGAGGGCCATCTGATCCCGGTGTGCTTTGTCTCAGCCAAGAGCGGCGCGGGTGTGGCCGAACTGCTCGATGTGATCGTCAAGCTGTTGCCCAACCCGACCGAGGGCAACCCGCCAGACTTTCTGAATGGCGAGGGCGCCGAGGGCAAACTGATGCATGCGCAAGCCGATCCCGCGCAGCATGTGCTGGCTCACGTATTCAAGGTCAGCATCGACCCGTTCGTGGGCAAGCTGGGCATCTTTCGCGTGCACCAGGGCACGGTGCAACTGGGCAGCCAACTCTATGTGGGCCACAGCCGCAAACCGTTCAAGGTGAACCACCTGTTCATGCTGCAGGGCAAAGACCATGTTGAAGTCAACCGCGCCGTGCCGGGTGACATCTGCGCCGTGGCCAAGATCGATGAATTGCACTTCGACGCCGTGCTGCACGACGCCGCCGAAGACGAGCACATCCACCTGCTGCCGCTGCCCTTTCCCACACCGGTGCACGGCCTGGCCATCACCCCCAGGCGCCACGGCGACGAGCAGCGCATGTGGGAAATCCTCAACAAGCTGGTGGCCGAAGACGTTTGCCTGAAGGTGGAGCATGTTGCGGCGACCAACGAAACGGTGCTCTATGGCCTGGGTGAGTTGCACCTGCGCATGCTGCTGGAGCGGCTGCGCGAGGTGCACAAGTTCGAGGTCGATACCCGCCCGCCGCGCATCGCCTACCGCGAAACGGTGACCGCCAACGCCGAAGGCCACCACCGCCACAAGAAGCAGTCGGGCGGCGCCGGGCAGTTCGGTGAGGTGTTCCTGCGCATTGAGCCGCTGCCGCGCGGCTCGGGGTTCGAGTTTGTCGATGCGGTCAAGGGCGGCACCATCCCCGGCCAGTTCATGCCGGCAGTGGAAAAGGGCGTGCGCGAGGTGCTGACCAGTGGCGCGATTGCCGGCTACCCGGTGGTGGATGTGAAGGTCATCGTCTACGACGGCAAGCACCACAGCGTGGACAGCAAGGAGATCGCCTTCATCACCGCCGGGCGCAAGGCCTTCATGGACGCCATCCGCGCCGCGCGGCCCATCATCCTGGAGCCCATCGTCGACATCGAGGTTGCGGCGCCCAGCGAAACCATGGGCGACATCACCGGCGATCTGGCATCGCGCCGCGGGCTGGTCAACGGCACCGGCAATGGCGCCGCCGGTGCGGTGCTGATCAAGGGCCGCGCGCCGCTGTCTGAACTCAGCGGCTACCAGTCGCGCCTGAACGCGCTGACCAGCGGCCAGGGCCGCTACGCTGTGGCCTTGTCGCACTACGAGGCGGTGCCGCCTGCGGTACAGACCCAATTGGTGGGCCAACACAAGGTGAAAGACGAAGACTGATGGACTGACTTGCGCGTGCGGGTGATGACGCTCAGCGCATGGCCAGCGGCTGGCCACGCCGAGGGGCAGCGAATTCAAGATCCAGGATGCGCAAGTCTTCCGCATCAAGCTGCATGTGCGCGGCGCGCCAGTTCTCGCGCAGGTGTTGCGGGTCCGCCGCCTTCGGAATGGCCATCACCCCGGGGTGGGTCAACAACCAAGCCAGTGCCACCTGCGCCGGCGTGGCGTCATAGCTGGTGGCCAGCTCACTCAACGCCTGGTGCTGCGCCAGTTCACCCTGGTCAATCGGGCTGTACGCCATCAGCGGCATTTGGCGCACGCGCTGCCAGGGCAGCAACTCATGTTCCACGCCGCGCTGGCTCAGCGAATACCAGACCTGGTTGGCCGCGCAGCCCAAGCCACCGGGAACGGCGTCGAGCTCGTGCAGGTCAGCCAGATCGAAGTTGCTCACGCCCCAATGCCTGATCCAGCCCCGGCGCTGCAACACTTCGAAGCCCTGCACGGTGTCACGCAAGGGCACGCTGCCGCGCCAATGCAGCAGGTACAGGTCGATGTGGTCGAGCTGCAAGCGCCGCAGGCTGCGCTCGCAGGCCGCCACCATGCCCGGCACCGTGGCATGCGCAGGGTAGAACTTCGACACCGCAAAAATATGCTCGCGCGCCAAGCCCTGCGCCTGGGCCTGGGCCAAGGCGTGGCCGAGCACCTTCTCCGCGCCGCCATCGCCGTAGATCTCTGCGCAGTCGAAAACGCGGTAGCCCATGTCCAGCGCCAGCCGCAACGACTTCACCTCGGCGTTGGCCAGCGTGGCGATTTCGCCCAGGCCGTAGGTGCCCAGCCCCAGCGCCGGCAGCTCGGTGCCGTTGGGCAGGGTGACTTCTGGCAAGGGGCTGGAAGGGGCGTCCATGCTCGCCATATTAGGGGTTGCGCCAGGCGCCCGCATGCTGCTGGCATTGAGCAACGCGGCTTTATCATCGCACCATGCCCCCACTCAGCCCAGCGCAGGCTCTGGCCCAGGTTCGCCTGGACAACGCCCTGGCCTTGTTCGAGGAGTTCGTGCGCGCCAGCGCCCAACACGCCGACGCCGCCACCCTGCGCGGCCTGGAAGGGCGGTTTGCCGAGAAGTTGCAAATCCAGCCCAGCTACTGGAGCCAGATCAAGAGCCGTTCGCGCCAGATCGGCGAGCGCCTGGCGCGGCAATTCGAGCTGCATTGCCGCAAGCCCAACGGCTGGATGGATCAGAGTCACGCCGGCGTCGCAGCCGCTGCCCCGGAAGGTATGGCCGATCACGCCGCGCGCGACGATGATGAGCGCTTCATCGTCGGCCTGGTGCTTACCTACTACCGGCGCCACCCGCAGCGGGCACGAACGCGCCTGCTCGATCTGCTGGGTGAAGTTTTGGTGCCTGCCGCTGCGGCCGCTGCGGCAAAGGTGCCGCCGCCCGGTACAACACGGCCGCACTCGGACGCCACGCCGCGCGCGGATCGCCTGCCCGCCACACCATTCGCCGACGACGCGCAACAGTTGTGGCAACGCGTCCAGGTCGGCGTGGCGCCGATCAAACGCAAGCGCTGAAACGATCAGGCGCGCGGTATTTTTCCCCTTGTCAAAGATAAACAAATGTTTATCATGTGCGCAATTCATTCATCGCCCTGAACCCATGTCATTGAACTGCCGCCCGTGCCTCACCGTGAACCGCCCGCTGCCCTACAGCCGCGGCCACCGTGCCGTCATGGGCCTGAAGCTCAAGGGCCGGCCCAGGGCCGTTGCGATGCGAGGTTTTGCCCCCTGAAGCGGCAGACCCTTCATCCAGCAACGGCCCGGCAAGCGCAAGCACCCGGGCCGTTTCGTTTTTTCAGCCCCAAGGAATCACCATGAAGACTCTGCTCGTCAAGACCCTGAAGCCGCGCAACCCGCTGGTCGCCCTGGTGCACCGCCGCCAGGCCGGCGCGCATGCGCCGCGCAAGCCGCGCCAACAGGCCGAGCGTGAACTGCGACGCGAACTTGCGGCCATGTCCTGCCGCCGCACCACCCCCTCGCCAGCGCCAACCCCATGAACCGATTGCGGTGTCGCGCCAGGAAATCGCCGCCACCGTGGGAGAACGAAGATGATCAAGTCCCTGCCCTGGGCCTATGTGCCCCCCGATGCCGAACGCGGCGGCTCGCTGCGCTTGCTGGCCGCAGCGCTGTTGCGTGGCGTCAGCGCCTTGCTGGCCCGCGTGGCACGCCGCCTGGCCCACAGCGACCGGCGCGCCCAGCGCAGCCAGCGCCCCCAGGTGCTGGAGTTCTACGCCGAGGCCGGCGCCCCCGAAGGCGCGCTGTACCTTGACGGCCAACTGCTGGGCTACATCGACGGCGTCAACCGGTTGTGAGTGCCCCGCAAGGGCGCGCGCTGCGCCCAGCCGGTGCCCCGTGCGGCGCTCAAAGAAAGCTGCAGAGCCCGCCGCGGCGGTGTGTTCAAGTCGCCGCCCCGGCGTGCCGATAAGGCCAATGAGCGTTCGCCCCGATCGTCCCGCCGAGCAACCGCACGCGACCACCATGCTTGCCACCCCCGCCGCCACCCTGGATCGCCCGCTGCGCGACCTGGCGGCATGGACGGCGCACTTTCGCGCCGCCGAGATCCCGGTGCTGCCCAATACCGCCGAGATGATCGAAGCCTGGCGCGCGAATGAAGACGCGTGTGACGCCCATTTGCTGGCGCGCACGCTGTCCAAAGACCCGTTGATGACGCTCAAGCTGATGGCCAAAGTGAGCGAATTGCGCGCGCGGCGCGGCGGCACCGACATCGAAACCGTGACCGCGGCGTTGGTGATGCTGGGCATGGGCCCGTTCTTTCATCACTTCGGCCCGCAGCCCACGGTGGACGAGCATTTGCGCGAACACCCGGCGGCGCAACAAGGCTTGCGCCGCGTGCTGCGCCGCGCGCACCGCGCCGCGGCTTTTGCGCTGGCCTTTGCCGTGCACCGCATGGATCACGACGCCAGCGTGATCCATGAGGCCGCCTTGCTGCACGACTTTGCCGAGATGCTGCTGTGGGTGCACGCGCCCACCTTGGCGCTGGACGTCGCGGCGCGCCAGCGCGCGCAGCCCACACTGCGTTCGGCCGGCGTGCAGCGAGCGGTGCTGAACACCGAGCTGGCGCCGTTGCAGCAAGCGCTGATGCGGGCCTGGGGCCTGAGCGAGCTGCTGGTGCGCATCACCGACGAGCGCCATGCCGATCAAACACAGGTGCGCAACGTGACGCTGGCCGTGCGCCTGGCCCGCCACACTGCGCAGGGCTGGGACAACCCGGCCCTGGCCGACGACGTGGCCGACATCGCCGCGTTGCTGAACCTGGGCAACGTGCCCACGTTGAACCTGCTGCACGAGATCGACGAGAGTTGAACACGAGCTGAACCATCGTTCAGCCGCGCGCCAGGCTGAGCCACACCTGCGCCATCACCTCGGGGTGGTTGATCATGTCCACGTGCGCCGTGGCACGCAGGTGGCGGTTGTCGGCATCGGCCAAGGTGGCCGTGCTGGCCGGGAAGACGATGTTGTCGCAGTGGCTGTAAAAACAGGTAAAGGGCACGCCTCGGGGCACGGCCTCGGCCTGGCGCAAGGTGCTCAGCCAGGGGCTGGCCTGGCGCATCTGGCGCGCGTTGGGGGCCAGCGCAAAGCGCGCCAGCCAGGTGCCGTGGTGCGGTGTGCCCAGCGTGATGACGGCGTGCACGCGCGCCGCGGCGCCGCCCTGGCGCAGCCAGGCGCGGATCGCCAGGCCGCCCATGCTGTGGCCCACCAGCAAGGGCGCTTGGCCGGTGGCGGCTTGCACCCGCTGCACCGCGGCGTCAATGTGCGCGGGGTAGTCGTCGATGCCGCCAAAGGCCGGCTCCAGCGTCACCGCCACGAAGGGCACGCCGCGTTCGCGCAGCGCTTGCATCCACGGGTTCCACAGCGCGCGGTTGCAAAAGAAACCGTGCACCAGCACCACACCGCGCTTGCCCGCCGCCACGGCGGCAGGCGGCAGGTGGTCGGCCTGCGCCGCCACGCGCCAGGCCTGGCGCCAGGTGAAGACCTGCCAGTTCACCAGGCACTCACGCCCCCAGGCACGCAGCAACTCACCCGCTCGGGCGGGTGGCGCGGTGTCGGCCCTATTGACCCGGCGCAAGAGCAGGAACTCAAAGGCCAACACCAGCGGCTGAAACAGCGCCACGATCAACACGCCTTCCACGGCCAGCACAGGCCGCCCGGCCCACCACCAACCCGCACCCCAGGCACACATCAGCCCCAACTGAGTCAAACCTGCCCTGCGCAAACGCCTTGCCACCATGCCTGAAGCTCCAATTTGCGTACAGTGTGGCATCGGTGCCAGGGCCTCATTGGAGTCGCCGCCATGAATGTCGTGGAAAGCATGCTTGCCCAACGCCTGAGCAAGCTGCCTGTGTCCACCGCGCTGGTGTTGCGCGGTGCACGCCGGCTGGGTGCGGCCGATGCCCGGGTGGTGATTCGCCCACGCGGGCTGGCCTCGCTGGTGCACCTGGCCGCTGGGCAGATCGGCCGCGTGGCCGCCGACCACGTGGAAGGGCGCCTCGATCTGCAAGGCAATGCGCGCGACCTGATGGCCGTGGCGGCAGGGCTGCTCGATGGCGACCCGCGCAAGCAAGGCGATGCGCAGGCCACGTTTTGGTGGCGCGCCCTGTTGCAACGCAGCCGCGCCAGCGCACGCCACACCTTGCACAGCGACGCCCGCGCGGTGCGCCAGCACTATGACGTGTCGGACGATTTCTATGCCCTGTGGCTGGATCCGCAACGGGTTTATTCCTGCGCCTACTTCCGCGAACCCACGATGAACCTGGCCGCGGCGCAACAGGCCAAGCTCGACCACATCTGCCGCAAGCTCATGCTGCGCGAGGGCGAACGTTTTCTGGACATCGGCTGCGGCTGGGGCGCGCTGCTGCTGTGGGCGGCGCAGCACTACGGTGTGCGTGCCACGGGCATCACCCTTTCGCGCAACCAGCATGCGCATGTGATGAAGATGATCGACCAGCGCGGCCTGGCCGGGCGGGTCGATGTGCAGCTGCTTGACTACCGCGAACTGCAGGCCAGCGAGCCCTTCGACAAGATCGCTTCCGTCGGCATGTTCGAACATGTCGGGCAGCGCCGTTTGCCGCACTACTTTGCCAAGCTGTATGGGCTGCTGCGGCCGGGCGGGCTGCTGCTCAACCATGGCATCACCGCCAACAACACGCAAAGCGCCGAACTGGGTGCCGGCATGGGTGAGTTCATCGATCGCTACATCTTCCCCGGCGGCGAATTGCTGCACCTGTCGCACGTGTTGCGCGTGGCCGCACAGGCCCGGCTCGAAACGCTCGACGTCGAAAACCTGCGCCCGCACTACGCGCGCACGCTGTGGGCCTGGTCGGACGCACTCGAAGCGCGCCTGCCACAAGCCAAGGCGTTGTCCGACGAGCGTGTGGTGCGCGCCTGGCGGCTGTACCTGGCCGGCAGTGCCATGAGCTTCGAGCGCGGCTGGATCTCGCTGCACCAGGTGCTGGCCGCGCGGCCCAGCGGCCAGTTCAGCGGCACCGTGTTGCCCGGGGCGCAGTGCGACTACCCGTTCCAGCGCGACTACATGGCCGCGGGTTCCGGCCACGAGCCCTGAGTCCCTGAGTCCCTGCTAGCCTCGCCGGCATGAATTCAGTCGGCGAGCAAATCCTCGATGCCTTGCAGGCCGTGCAGGCCGAGCGCGCCGTGCGCCAGGCCGACCCGGCGCTGGGGCCGCGCGTCATCGCGGTCAAAGCCTGGCAGCACCAGCGTTTTGCGCGCAGCCATGCCGATTTGCTGGCCCACCCGCGCTATGGCGCGGCGGCAGGTTTCTTTCTCGACGACCTCTATGGCCCACGCGACTTCAGCGAGCGCGACGCCCAATTCCGGCGTGTGGTGCCGGCGCTGGTGCGGCTGTTCCCGGCCGAGCTGGTGGCCACGGTGCGCGCGCTGGCTGCGCTGCATGCGTTGTCCGAGCAGCTCGACTCCGGCCTGGCGCGCCATGTGCACCACTTGCCGCTCGACGATGCCCGCTATGGCCAGGCCTGGCGCGAGTTCGGCCACGCACCGCAGCGCGAACAACAGATCGAACTGGTGCTGCAAGTGGGGCATGCGCTGGATGTCTACACCCGCAACCCGCTGCTGCGCCAGAGCCTGCGCCTGATGCGCGGGCCGGCGCGGGTTGCCGGCCTGGCTGATTTGCAGCGTTTTTTGGAGACCGGTTTCGACACCTTTGCCGCCATGCATGGCGCGCAAGACTTCATGGCCCGCATTGCGGCGCGCGAACGCGCCGAGGTGCAGCGCCTGTTCAACCAGCCGCCACCGCATGACGACAATTGAATCGCCACTGGCACGCTGCTTTGATGCCCTGGCGCTGACGGTGCTGCAGCGCGACTGGCTGTCGTCCAACCACATAGTCTTTCGCGCCACCGGAGCCGGCGGCGCCGCGGTGGTCGACACCGGCTATGACAGCCACAGCGCGTTGAGTTGCGCCCTCATCGAGCACGCCTTGCACGGCGAGCCGCTGGCGCGCATCGTCAACACACATCTGCATTCCGACCATTGCGGCGGCAATGCAGAGCTGCAAGCGCGCCACGCTTGCGAAACCTGGGTGCCGCAGCCCAGTTTCGACGCCGTAAGCGCCTGGGACATGCAGGCCCTGAGCTTTGACCAGCTCAATCAGGTGTGCCGCCGCTTCAGCGCCAGCCATGCCTTGGCCGCGGGCACCAGCATCGAGCTGGGCGGCCACCTGTGGCAGGCCCACGCAGCGCCCGGCCACGACCCCGATGCGCTGATGTTCTTTCAGCCCGAGGCGCGGGTGTTGATCACCGGCGATGCGCTGTGGGAAGACCGCGTGGCCATCATCTTTCCCGAGCTCGAAGGCGGCAGCGGCTTCGCGCAAGCCAACGCCGCGCTCGATGTCATCGAAGCGCTGAACCCGGCCATCGTCATCCCCGGCCACGGCCCGCCATTCACTGGCGTGGCCGGCGCGTTGGCGCAAAGCCGCGCGCGCCTGGCGCGTTTCGCTGCCGAGCCGGCCAGCCATCTGCGCTATGCCTTGCGCGCACTGGCGATGTTTCACCTCCTGGCGCAGCAGCGCGTGGCGCGCAGCGAACTCCTCGACTGGATGTGCTCGGCACCCTTGTTCGTGCGCCTGGGCGGCGGGCAGGCGCAGGCCGACACGGTGATCGAAGGCCTGCTGCGCGACAGCGTGCTGGCGCAGGACGCGCAACAACAACTCAGCGTGAAGTGAAAGGGTTTGAATGAAACCGTTGCTCGATGGCTTGCGCGTGGTCGAGTTCTCGGCCTTCGTGGCCGCGCCGCTGGCCGGCCTGACGCTGGCACAACTTGGCGCGCAGGTGCTGCGGGTGGACCCGATCGGCGGCAACATCGACCGCCGCCGACACCCGCTCAATGCCGAAGGCGTGAGCCTGTACTGGGCCAGCCTGAACCGCGGCAAACAGTCCGTCGAATTGAACCTGCGCTCGGCTGCTGGCCGCGCGCTGATGCAGCGGCTGATCTGCGCCACGCCGGCCAGCGCGCCGCCGGTGTTCATCACCAACCTGGGCGTGGATGGTGAGCTGGCCTACGAGGCGCTGTGCGCCCTGCGCGCTGACCTGATCATGGTCCAGCTCAGCGGCTCGCCTGACGGCGGCAACGCGGTGGACTACACGGTCAACAGCGGGGTCGGCTTTCCCTTGCTCACCGGCAGCGGGCAGCAGCCGGTGAACCATGTGTTGCCGGCCTGGGACGTGGCCGCGGGGCTGCACATCGCGCTGGCCGTGGTGGCCGCCGAGCGGCATTGGCAGCGCACCGGGCAGGGTCAGCACATTCAGCTCAGCCTGAGCGACGTGGCCATGGCCACGGCGTCGAACCTGGCCTACCTGGCCGACGTGCAGGTCAACGGCACGCAGCGCCAGGCCGACGGCAACCAGCTCTACGGCGCCTATGGCGACAGCTTCGCCACGGCCGACGCCCGCCACGTGATGGTGGTCGCACTCACCGAACGGCAGTGGCAGGCCCTGCTCAAAGCCACCGGCAGCGCCGCCAAACTCGGAAGCGCGGCCGCGGCACTGGGTTTTGAGTTGAACAGCGACGCCGCGCGCTACCAGGCACGCGGCCTGATCAGTGCTGGCCTGGCGCCCTGGTTTGCCGCGCGCAGCCAGGCCGATGCGGGCGCCGCGCTCGGCGCCGCCGGCGCGCTGTGGGGCCCGTACCGCAGCTTTGCGCAGATGCTGGCCGAAGACCCGCGGTGCAGCGAAACCAACCCGATGTTCGAGCTGGTCAACCACCCCGGCGCAGGCAGTTGGCTGACGTCGGCGTCGCCCTTGTCGTCTAACACCTGCTTGCGTACGCCGGCCGCCGCCGGGCCGCTCGGGGGCGAGCACACGTTGGCGGTACTGGCGCAAGCGCTTGGGCTGGACGATGCCGAGCTACTGGGCCTGAAGCGCGAAGGCGTGATTGCTTGACGCGGTTGATCAAGCGGCCAGTTGCGCGCGCATGGCGCTGATTGCCGCGGCATAGTTGCCCGCGCCGAAGATCGCGCTGCCGGCCACAAAGGTGTCGGCCCCGGCATCGGCCGCGCGGCGAACGTTGTCGGCCTTGATGCCGCCATCAACCTCCAGGCGGATGTCGCGCCCGGTGGCGTCAATGCGCCGGCGCGCGGCCTCAATCTTGCGCAGCGCGCTGGGGATGAAGCTCTGGCCGCCGAAGCCGGGGTTCACGCTCATCACCAAAATGAGATCGACCTTGTCGATCACCCAGTCGAGCACATCCAGCGGCTGCGCCGGGTTGAACACCAGCCCAGCCTGGCAGCCTTCAGCGCGAATGAGCTGCAGCGTGCGGTCGACATGCGTGCTGGCATCGGGGTGGAAGCTGACGACGTCGGCCCCGGCCTGGGCAAAGGCCACGGCCAGGGCATCGACCGGCTGCACCATCAGGTGCACATCGATCGGCACGGGCGTGCCGTCCGCTTGAGCCGCATGTTTGCGCAGCGCAGCGCAAACCATGGGGCCGAAGGTGAGGTTGGGCACGTAGTGGTTGTCCATCACGTCGAAGTGGATCCAGTCGGCGCCGGCGGCGATCACGTCGCGCACCTCGTCACCCAGGCGGGCGAAGTCGGCGGAAAGCAGGCTTGGGGCGATGCGATGGCGGGCCATGTGGGTATTTGGGCAGGAGATGGGGATGGTCGGGCTTCAAATTTTAGGGCGCTGCCTACAATCGGCCCCGATGAGTCAAGCCCAGTTCACCTGCACCGCCAAGCCGGAGTACCTGCCCGAGCAGAGCAAGCTGCCCGAAGGGCCGTTCGCCTTTTCGTACACGGTGACCATCCGCAACACCGGCAGCGTCACCGCGCAACTCGTGGCGCGGCACTGGAAGGTGACCGATGCCACCGGCCATGTCGAAGAAGTGCGCGGCCTGGCCGTGGTGGGCCACCAGCCGCTGTTGCGCCCTGGCGAGCAGTTTGAGTACACGAGCTGGACGCGCCTGGCCACGCCGCACGGCAGCATGGAAGGCACCTTCTTTTGCATGACCGAAGACGCGCAACCCTTCAGCGCGCCGGTGCCCAGCTTTCGCCTCGCGCGCGATTCGGTTTTGCATTGACCGCCCACTTGGCCGGGCCAGCTCGGCAAAGTGGCAAGCCACCTTGGCTTGAGAAGCCTCAGTGGCGCGAGTCGTCTTGGCGTTCGCCGCCCTTGCGGCCAGCGAACATCACCCACCAGACGATGAACACCAAGATCAGCCCTGCGACCAGGGCTTCCACGAGAATCAGCCACATGCTTGGTCTTCGGTTGGGTCTGGGAGCGCTGTTCATTATCGGCACGCTGTGGGGCTGTGCAGCAGACGGCCCGGCGCGGCCACCGCCCCCGCCACCACCCCCCCCCGCAGCGCCTGCAACCCAGGCCAGCGCGCCCCCCGCCGCAGCCGAATGGCGGCGTGAAAAGAGCGTGTGGGCGCGCACCAGTTTTGCTGAGCTGCCCGGCTGGGGCGCCGAGCGCGCGAGTGAAATCTGGCCGGCCTTGCAACGCAGTTGCCAGCGCCCCACGCCGAACTGGGGACGGTTTTGCGCCCAGGTGACCCTGACTGCGGCCATGAACGACGCGGCCACCCGGGATTGGCTGATGGCACGGCTGGTGCCGTATCGCATCAGCGGCCATGACGGCCAGGTGCAGGGCCTGCTCACCGGCTACTTCGAGCCACTGGTCGAGGCCAGCCGCACCGCGCAGGGGCGCTTTCGCCACCCCTTGTTTCGCCCACCGGCCGACCTGGCCACGCGGCGGCCGTATTGGAGCCGGCAGCAGCTCGACACCCTGCCCGAGGCGCAGCAAGCCGTGCGCGGGCGCGAGATTGCGTTCGTCGCTGACCCGCTCGACGCCCTGCTGTTGCAAGTCCAGGGCAGTGGCCGGCTGCGTTTGAACGGCGGCGAAACCGTGCGCCTGGCGTTTGCCGGCCACAACGACCTGCCGTACCGCTCGGTGGGGCGCTGGCTGGTTGACCAAGGCGAAATGGCCGCGGCGGCGGCCTCGTGGCCGGCCATCAAGGAATGGGCGCGCACCCACCCACAGCGCGTGCAGGAAATGCTCTGGGCCAATCCGCGCATGGTCTTCTTCCGCGAAGAGGCCTTGCCCGACCCTCAACTCGGCCCGCGCGGGGCGCAGGGCATTGCGCTGACGCCGGGGCGTTCGATCGCGGTCGACCCCGCCAGCGTGCCTTATGGCAGCCTGGTCTGGCTCGACAGCACCGAGCCGTTGACGCAAACGCCGCTGCAGCGCCTGGTGCTGGCGCAAGACACCGGCGGGGCCATTCAAGGCGCGGTGCGGGCCGACTACTTCTGGGGCTGGGAGGGCAACGCCGAAGCCCAGGCCGGGCGCATGCGCCAGGCGTTGCGGCTGTGGGTGTTGTGGCCGGTGGGCGCATCGCCGTAAACCACGGCTGCCGCGCGGCGGGCGAAAACCTACACTGCGCCCACGCGCCAACGGCGCGCACCTGCACAGGAGCCCACCTCGTATGAACGCCCCCCTGCCCGACGCTGTTCGCAAGGCGCTGGAAAGCGTCACCCTCGACGACAAATACAGCCTGGCCGCCGGCCGTGCCTTCATGAGTGGCGTGC
>JAYUQE010000157.1:0-4814 GCA_043756905.1 Burkholderiales bacterium
CGCAATGGCATCATCGGCGCGCTGACTGAAGACCTGATCGACACCAGCAAGGAATCCGCCGCAGCGATTGCCGCCTTGCGCAGCACACCGTCTGGCGCATTTGGCTCCTGCCGCTTCAAGCTCAAGTCGCTGGAAGCCAACAAGCGCGAATACGAACGTCTTATCGAAGTCTTCAAGGCGCACAACATCGGCTATTTCTTTTACAACGGCGGCGGCGATTCGGCCGACACCTGCTTCAAGATAAGCCAGTTGTCCGAGTCTATGGGCTTCCCGCTGCAAGCGATCCATGTGCCCAAAACCGTCGACAATGACCTGCCGATTACCGACTGCTGTCCGGGTTTTGGTTCGGTTGCCAAGTACATTGCGGTGTCCACGCTGGAAGCTTCGTTTGATGTGAAATCGATGTCCAAGACCTCGACCAAGGTTTTTGTGATCGAGGTGATGGGGCGTCACGCGGGCTGGATCGCCGCGGCCGGTGGCCTGCTCGAAGACCACGGCATTCCGGTGGTGGTGCTGTTCCCTGAAATCCCGTTCGACCAAGCCAAATTCCTGGCGCGCGTGGCCAAGCTCGTCAAGCAACACGGCTACTGCACCGTGGTGGTCAGCGAAGGCTGCCACCACCCCGACGGCCGCTTCCTGGCTGAACAGGGCACGAAAGACGCCTTTGGCCATGCCCAGCTCGGCGGCGCCGCACCGGTGGTGGCCAACATGGTCAAGGAAGCCCTGAAGGTGAAGATGCATTGGGCCGTGGCCGATTACCTGCAACGCGCCGCACGCCACATTGCCAGCAAGACCGATGTGAAGCAGGCCTACGAGCTGGGCGCCAAGGCGGTGGAGCTGGCCCTGGCCGGCCACAACGCGGTGATGCCCACGGTGCAACGCCTGAGTGATGCGCCCTACCGCTACAAGATCGGCGTGGCGCCCTTGGCCAAGGTGGCCAACGTCGAGAAGTTCATGCCGCGCAACTTCATCAGCCGCGACGGTTTCGGCATCACCGAAAAATGCAAGGCCTACCTGCGCCCGCTGATTCAGGGCGAGGACTACCCGGCGTTCAAGAACGGCATGCCGGTGTACGTGACGCTGAAGAACGTGGCCGTGGCCAAGAAGCTGGCGGCCTTTGAGGTGAAGTGAATCAGGGCCGCTGGCCGTGCCTCTGGCCTTGACCCAGGCTGATTCGTTCGCCGCTGGCCAGCAGATGCGGCCCCAAACGCCCCATGGTGATGGACAGGCGCAACTCGGTGCGCTGCAGGCTGGCTTGTGCATCGGCGGCCTGGAAGCGCGCGCTGGCGGCGGCGTTTTGCGCATTCAGCACGTCGCCGAACCCGCCCACGCCGGCGCGGTAGCGTTCGCTGGTGGCGCGCAGCGCGGCCTCGGCGCTTTGCAGCACCGTGCGGCTGGCGCGCAGGCCGGCGCGCTCGGCCAACAGCGCCTGCGCCAATTGCCAGACTTGCAGTTCGATCTGGGCGCCGGCGTCGTCGAGCGCCACGCGGTTGAGCACAACATCGGCCTGCGCGTCGTTCAGCCGGCTGGCCAGCAGGCCGCGGTCGAGGATGGGAAAGCTCCACTGCACGCCCACGCTGGCCGAGCCGCGGATTTCGGATTCGCTGCTCGAGCGCGAGCGCCCGGCGTTGGCCACCGCGGTGACGCTGCCCCAGCGTTGCGCGGTGGTGGTGTCGACCCGGGCGCGCGCCTCGGCCAACCGCGCCGCGGCGGACACAACACGCGGGTGGTTGGCGCGGGCCTCGGCAACCAAGGCCGCAATGTCCAGGCCCGGGGCCGGTGCTGCGGCCGGCGCCGACTCATCGGCCTGCACTTCGAAGGCCTGATCAGAAGGCAGCCCCATGGCCACGGCCAGCGCGCCGCGCGCCGACAACCACTGCCCGATGGCGCGCGACAAGTCCAGCTCAGCTTGCGACTTGGCAGTTTGGGCCTGGAGCTTTTCCGACATCGTTGCTGCGCCGGCACTCTGGCGCGCATCGATCACCTGGCTGCTGTCATGCGCCACGAAGGCGTTGCTCGCAGCGGCGTCCATGCGGCCCTTGGCTGACAGCGCGTCAGCGTAGCGCTGCGCCGCATCAGCCAGCGCATTGGCGACCTCGATGCGCTGTTCATTGAGCACGGCCGCCAGCGCATGGCGGGCTTGCTGGGCGGCGGCGTCACCGGCCTTGAAATCGAACAACAGCCATTGCAGGTTGAGGGTGGCGGCCATGCCCCCGCCGCCGCGGCTTTCGGCGTCGGCGCCGGTGCGCAGGCTCAACGCCGGCCGGCCTACCGCCTGGGCAAGGTTCAGCGCCGACTGCGCCTTGCTCGCCAGCCCCGTGCCGCGCAACACGCCGGCGTTGTGGCAAATCACGGCACGCAGCACGGTGTCGATGCGCACGACTTGGGTGTTGCCCGGCGTGGGCAGGGCGCCGCAATGCTGAAGGTCAACCAGCGTCATGGGGCCTGGCGCGGCAGCGGCAACAGGCTGCGGCGTGCGCAGTTGAGCTGGCTGCTGCACGGGCAGTGCAGCGGCCTGATGCATGGGCGCGACCACCAGCGCCCCGGCCGGGCCCGGCATGACGGGCAGGGCCAGCGCGATGCTGTTCAGCGCGAACACGCCCACAGCGGCGGCACTGAGCCGGCCGCAGGAACGAACGGTTGGTTTGACTCGCCTCACGTTGCGGGCTCCTTGGTGCTGTCGCGCAGGCGCTGCCGATAGGCCTGGGCGGTTTCGTCGCGCACGATCTTGCCGCCGGCCATTTCCACCACCCGGTCGACCGAGGCCAGTGTTTCCTGCCGGTGCGCCACCACGATGCGCGTGACCGCCATCTTGGACACCGCTGCGTTGACGTGCGCTTCGCGCAAGGCATCGAGATGGCTGGTGGCCTCATCAAGGATCAACACCTGCGGGCGCCGATACAGCGCGCGGGCCAGCAAGACACGCTGCTTCTGCCCGCCAGACAGCGTGGTGCCCATGTCGCCCACCAAGGTGTGGTAGGCCATGGGCATGCGCGCGATGTCGTCATGGATCGAGGCATGGCGCGCGCATTGCTCTACCCATGCGTGGTCGGCCTTGGGGTCGAAGAAGCTGATGTTGTCGGCCACCGAGCCTGCGAACAACACGTCGTCCTGCATCACCGTGCCCACCCTGGCGCGCCAGCGGTCGATGCCGAAGTGTTCCAGCGCCACGCCGTCGATGAGGATCGCGCCGCGCTGGGCGTGATATGCCCCCAGCAGCATGTTGACCAAGGTCGTCTTGCCGCAACCCGATGGGCCGGCAATGGCCACCGACTGGCCGGCCGGTATGTGCAGGTGCAGATCGGCCAACACATCGGGCGTGCCTTCGGCGTAGCGGAACTGCAGCCCGGCGATGTTGATGTCGGGCGGCGTGGCGGGGCCCTGGCCGGCCACCGGGCCGCCGCCTGGTTCTGCTGCGGTGAGCACGATGTCGGCCAGGCGCTGCGCATCCAGGCCGAGCATGCGCAGGTCGAACCACTTGTTGACGAGATCGGTCACGCGGCCATCGAACTGGCTGCGATAGGCCAGGAAGGCCAGCAGCATGCCCACGCTCATGCCGCCCGCAATGACCGTGCGCGCACCCATCCACAATAACAACAAGGTGAACAGGCCCGACAAGGTGCGCCGCACCAAGCGGTAAAAGATCTCGAGCTTCTGGATGCGCAGACTGGCGTTCACATCAGCCACCATGAGCGACTGCCAGGTGCCCAGGCGTTCGGTTTCGCGCGCGAACAGCCGGATGGTGCGGATGCCACGCACGGTTTCCAACAAGTGGCTGGATTCATTAGCCGAGCGCACGATGCGTTCGGCCGTGGCGCGGCGCAGCGGGCCATAGCGCGCCACCCGTACCAAGGTGTAGAGCAGCACCGACAGAATAGCCACGGCGCTGAGTTCCAGGCTGTACAGCAGCATCAAACTCAGGGCCAGAACGACCATCACGCCGTCGAGTGCGGCTTCGACAAAGGTGCTGGTGAGCACCTGCTGGATGTTGCTGATCGAGCCAAAGCGCGACATCACATCACCCAGGTGCCGCCTGGAGAAGTAGTCCAGCGGCAGGCGCAGCAGGTGGCTGAGCACGTTCGAGCGCCACTGCACGCGCAACTGCGTGCCCACGCGCAGCACCAGCCAGGAGCGCAACACCGTGAACGCTTGCTGCACGAACAGCAGCAGGACAAAGCCGATGCCCAGGGTGGTCAGCAGTTCAAGGTCGCGCGACACGATCACGTGGTCGACGATCCACTGCATGAACAACGGGCTCATCAGGCCCAGCACTTCCAGCGCCAGCGACACCGCCAGCACCCGCCACAGCGTGGGCCACAAGCCGCCGACATGGCCGATCAGGTGGCGCAGGGAAATGCTCTGCGCCTCCTGGCGCGGAGCGAAACCCGAGCTCGGCCACAGCTCGAGCGCCACGCCCGTGAAGGCGCGCGAAAACGCTTCGAGCGACACCTTGCGCTCGCCATGCGCGGGGTCGATGATGATCACGCCGTCGCTGCGAATTTCGCGCAACACCACGAAGTGCGACAGTTCCCAGTGCAGGATGCACGGCAGGCGCAGGCCGCGCAGTTCGTGCAGGTCGAGTCGCAGCGCGCGCGTGGTGAGCTGTTCGACCGCGGCCACGCGGATCAGGTCGGTCACGGTCATGCCTTGGGGCATGGCGCCGTGGCGCGAGCGCAGCGTGGGCAGGTCGGTCGTCGTGCCGTGATGGGCCAGCAGCATCACCAGGCAAGCCAGGCCGCACTCCGAGGCTTCGGTCTGCAACACCACCGGCATGGCCGAACGCCAGCCAGTTTGGATGCGATCAAGCAAGGCCA
>JAYUQE010000158.1:0-4801 GCA_043756905.1 Burkholderiales bacterium
CCCAGGTCCACCACGGTCATGCCGGGCTTGAGCAAATGGTCGCGCTCGGCGATTTCCATCAGCTTGTAAGCGGCGCGCGAACGATAGCCTTCCTTTTTCGCCTGCTTGACCAAGCACTCGCAGCTGCGTTCGCTGGTGGTGTTTGGCGGCATCGACATGAAGCCGCAGACACTGGCGCTGAAGGGCGGTGTGGAGGTGCTGATCGCCACGCCGGGGCGGTTGCTCGACCACATCGAAGCCAAGAACACAGTGCTGAACCAGGTTGAGTACGTGGTGCTCGACGAGGCTGACCGCATGCTCGACATCGGCTTCCTGCCCGACCTGCAGCGCATCCTGTCCTACCTGCCCAAAGCTCGGCAGACGCTGCTGTTTTCAGCCACGTTTTCGCCTGAAATCAGGAAACTCGCCAACAGTTATCTACAAGACCCGGTGCTGGTGGAAGTGGCGCGGCCCAACGCCACCGCCACCAATGTCGAGCAGCGTTTTTTCAGCGTCACGGACGACGACAAACGTGCCGTCGTGCGCCAACTGATCAAGTCGCGCGCACTCACGCAAGCGCTGGTCTTCGTCAACTCCAAACTCGGCGCGGCGCGGTTGGCGCGGTCCTTCGAGCGCGATGGCCTCAAGACCCAGGCCCTGCATGGCGACAAGAGCCAGGATGAACGGCTCAAAGCGCTGGCGGCCTTCAAGGCCGGCGAGGTTGACCTGTTGGTGGCCACCGACGTGGCCGCGCGCGGCCTGGACATTGTCGACCTGCCCGCGGTGTTCAATTTCGACGTGCCGTTCAACGCCGAAGACTACATCCACCGCATTGGCCGCACCGGCCGCGCGGGGGCGTCGGGCCTGGCCGTCACCCTGGTGGCGCGCGACGACACGCGCCTGGTGGCCGACATTGAAAAGCTGTTGAAGAGAAAGATCGAAATCGAGCCTTACGAGTTTGACGACGAGCGCCCGCGCCGGCCACCGCGCCGGCGCGACGAAGAAGACGACGCGCCCGCGCTGCCGCGGGCCGAGGTGGAGCCGGCGCGCCCCGTGCGCCGTGCACCGGTGCGCGCCCATGCCGACCCGTTCTTCGACCGGCCCTACGAAGAAGCGCCGAACACCGAGCCCGCGGCGTGGGAAAAGGCCCAGGCCGACGCGCTGCCGGCCAAGGGTCTGTCGCGCAACATTCGGCCCAAACGCAAAGTGGCGGCGCTGCTGGGCGGCGGCGCCTGAGAGCCCGCGTGCAGAAGCTTTCGGCCAGTCAGCGCCTTTGGCGCATGGTGTTTTTGCTGGCCTTGGCCGTGTGCGTTTACCTGGCGCTGCGGCCTGCCGTTGACAAGCCGGCCGTGTTCCCCCACGTCGACAAGCTGGAGCATGCGCTGGCCTTTGCCACCTTGGCCGTGCTGGGCTGGTGGGCCGGCTGGACCATGCCTATGCGGCTGTTTGTCGGGCTGGCGCTGTTTGGCATCGGCATTGAATTCGCGCAGTCATTCACCGCCACCCGCATGGCCGACGTGTGGGATGCCCTGGCCGACATGGCCGGGGCGGCGCTGGCGTTGTGGCTGCTGGCGCGCAGGCAGCAGGCGGGCCAAGCGCCAACTGCACCCAGCCGGCTGTAGTGGGCCGCCAACCTCAGTTGGCGAGCCACAAGAAGACCGTGGGCATGTGCTTGTCAAGCTCTGTGCCACCGAGCCGCCAGGCCGCCACGCTTTGCGTGCGTGTGAAACCGCCCGGCCAAGTCAGTCCGCTGGCCACACAAAGTTGGGTCGTAGGTGCCAGCGCAGCAAGCAACGCGTGCAGCAGGGCGGTGTTGCGATAGGGCGTTTCGATCACGACCTGGGTTTGCCGCGCCTGGCGCGACAAAATGTCTAACGCCTTGATGCGTGCGGCACGATCGGCGGCGTCCACCGGCAAGTAGCCAAGAAAGCTGAAACTCTGGCCGTTCAGGCCGCTGGCCGCCACGGCCAGGGTGATGGCGCTGGTCCCGGGCAAGGCGCGCACAACGACGCTGCTGCGGTGCGCCGCTTGCACCAGCAGCGCGCCGGGGTCGGCCACGGCCGGCAGGCCGGCCTCAGAGAGCAACCCCATGTCAAGCCCGGCCAGGGCAGGTCTGAGCCAATCGGCCGCGTCCAGTGCCAGGGCTTGCACGGTGGGCTTTTGCCCTTTGGGCGGGCGCGGCAGCTCGCGAACGTCCAGCGTTTGCAACGCCGCGCTCAGCGGCACGTGCACGGCCACGCGCTTGAGGAACAGCCGCGCGCTGCGGGCGTCTTCCACCACCCAATGCTGCAGCACGGCCGCTTGCTTGAGCACGCCCAGGGGCAGGGCGTCGAGCAGGTCACCCTGATCCGTGCCGAAGTCCAGCGCATTGGGCACCAGCCACAGCGTGCCGGTGGCAGCGGTCATCATGAAAGCGGATCCAGCCCGGCCTGGCGCAGCAGCGCGCAGGTGCGGATCAAGGGCAGGCCGATCAGGGCCGTGGGGTCATCGGAGTCGATGGCGGCCATCAGCGCAATGCCCAGCGCTTCGGCCTTGGCGCTGCCGGCGCAGTCGTACGGTTGCTCGGCGCGCAGGTAGTTCTCAATTTCCGTTTGCGTCAAAGCGCGAAAACGCACCACCACCGTGGCGGCATCGGTGCGCGCAAAACCGGCGCCCTGGTGCACCACCGCCACCGCGGTGTGGAAGCGCACCTTGCGCCCGCTCATGCGCCGCAGTTGCGCCACGGCGTGTTCATGATCGTTGGGCTTGCCGATGGCCTGGCCGTCCAGTTCGGCCACCTGGTCGGCGCCGATCACCACCGCGTGCGGCCGCGCGCTGGCCACCGCGCTGGCCTTGGCCAGGGCCAGGCGTGCGGCCAGTTCGGCCGGCGCTTCACCCGGCTGCGGGCTTTCATCGACAGCGGGGGCCATCACCTCGAAGGGCAGGCGCAGGCGTTGCAGCAGCTCGCGCCGGTAGGGCGAGGTCGAAGCCAGGATCAGCGCTGGGGGCATGCGCGGAATTGTCCTTGAGGCTCACCTCTTACTTGAAGAAGCGCGCATAGTGCCTTGACTTTTATAACACAGTAAAACTAGGAGCCTGTCGGGCTTGGGGTTGGGCCCGCTTTGGGCCTGCAAAGGGGCTCAGCCTAGGCGCAAAACGCAGCTGTGCTGGGTGGCACAGCGAGGCTTTGCAACGACGGATGAGCCCCTTTGCTGGCCCAACCCAAAGGGCCAGCATGCTTTGCCATGCCATGCCATGCCATGCCATTCGTCGTTGTCGGCTCGTTGTGTGGGCCCGCCACACGCCTCGCCGACGCCTAGACTGGCATGGCAACGCATGCTGGCGCGGGCCCAACCCCAAGCCCGACAGGCTCCTGGGGCCAAGCCCCACGCATACACTGACCAGCCGCCCTCGAATACGCCTGACCATGTTTGAACGCCTGCGCGAAGATATTGCCTGCATCCGCGAGCGCGACCCCGCCGCGCGCTCCACGTTTGAAGTGCTGACCTGCTACCCAGGCCTGCACGCACTGGTGTTGCACCGCTGGGCGCATGCCGCCTGGGGCCGCGGCTTTAAATGGCTGGGGCGGTTTGTCTCGCACCTGGCGCGCTTCGTCACCGGCATTGAAATCCACCCCGGCGCCAGCATCGGGCGGCGCGTGTTCATCGACCACGGCATGGGCGTGGTGATCGGCGAGACGGCCGAAGTGGGCGATGAGTGCACCATCTACCAAGGGGTCTCGCTGGGCGGCACCTCGCTGGGCAAGGGCACCAAGCGCCACCCCACCTTGGGGCGTGGCGTGATCGTCAGCGCCGGGGCCCAGGTGCTGGGCGGCTTCACGGTGGGCGACGGCGCGCGCGTGGGCGCGAACGCGGTGCTGATGCGGCCGGTGCCGGCCGGCGCCACGGCGGTGGGCATTCCGGCGCGAATCGTGCAAAAGAGCGCTGACGCGGCGCGTGAAGAGGCCGCGGCAAAGATGGGTTTTTCGGCCTATGGCGTGACCAATGGCGACGACCCGGTGGCCCAGGCCATGCGTGGGCTGATCGACAGCGCCAGCGGCCATGAGCACCAGATTGCGCTGCTGTGGCAGGCGATCGAGACGCTGTCTTCGGGTGCGCGTGAATTGCCCAAGAGCGAATGCGTGCCGCAGGACGCGAACCGCATCGAGCAGTTTGATGCTGAGGGCTTGAATCGGCTTGTCAAATAACCTGGAGAGTGCTGAGTTCTCGATGCGATTCAGCCGGCTACTTTGTTGAGCCGGAGAGTTGAGAGTTCCGTTGCAAGGTCGATCCAGCGATCTGTCAGGAGCTTCATCCGCTCGTAGTTCTTGAGCTGCTTTCGCACGGTAGACAAATCCTTCTGCTTGACGAACTTGGTGCTGCTCTTGCCCTTGCGCGTGTAGCTGACCTGGTTGTACGGACCGTGCTTTTCAGGTGGCGTGGCCTTGCAGCGGCAGCCAGGTGTGCCGCACACGTTGTATTGGGTCGATAGGCTGCCTGGGCGCAGATCCCCAAGTCCGATGAGGTCGCGTTTGACCTTGTCGATCTGGCGTTCGAGTGTTGCCTCGCGGCGGGTATCCATTGCAAGAACTCGCACTTTGCGTTGGTACGCAAGTCTAGCATTCTGAGGCCGATAGCATTGTAATGCTATCGGCTAGTTCGCCATGTCATGAAGGCACACCCATGACGCTATGGAACCAGTGGCTGCACGCGGTAATGGTTCTGCGGCCGGCCTGTAGCCGCACCCGCACCTTCCTTTGGATGCTTCTCGTATTGATGGGCTTGTGCTGTCGAGCCGACAACGCCGGGGTCACCAGCTTCGTTCGCGTCTTGAACTTCCGTGG
>JAYUQE010000159.1:0-4795 GCA_043756905.1 Burkholderiales bacterium
TGCAGCAAGCCGCTTTGTCCAGCGGACATGGCGGCCCAGACCTCGCGCTGAAAGGCCTGCGGCTGCCAGCCCTGGGCCTTGAACCAGGCTTCGATGCGCTGCTGATTGAGGGCGGGTTCAGGCACTGGCGATCCAGCCTTCCAGGGCGTCCACGTTGGCCGGCTGCCCATAACGTGGCTGCGTACCGGCCCAGGCCGCTTGCATCAGGCACAGCACGGCGTCGAGCCGGTCGCCTTGCGCATCTTCGACCAGGCTGTCGCGCTGCGCGCGGTTGAGCTTGAGGCGCAGGTTCAATCGAGTGCGACCCTGTTCGAGCGCAGCGACGATGGCCTGTCGCGCCACCAGCCGCTCGCCGGTTTGCTTGGCCTTCGTGTCACTCTTGTAGGGGCGCCGCCCGACCAGCTCGCGCGCCAGCAGCCCCGGGTAGCCCTCCAGCGCCACGCGCTTTTCATCGCCCGCATGCAGGCCGGGCAAATGCACCCCGGCCGCCAGCAGCAAGGGCACGCCGGCATGCAGCATGAAGGCCACCGGCGGGTTGACCCACTTCATGCTCGGGCTGGAGCCGGCCGGGCCGTCGCAGGCGCGGTGGGCGAACTTGGCGCCAGCGGGCCGGGCGGCGCAAAAGGCCTGGAAGGTGGCGCGGATGTCGTCGCGCCGCAGCGCGGTGTAGTGCTGCATCAAGGGCAGCCAGCGCTGCGGCCAACTTAAGCCCAGCACCAGCTCGCGTGGCAGGCCGAAGGGGAAGTCGAACGCGCCCGTCCATTCACCGGGCTGTGCCAGCCAGGCACCGAAGCCCTGCAAACTGGCATGGTGGTCGATCTGATCCAGCCGCACGACGCCGAGCGCACACCTGCCGCTGGCCACCGCGATCGGCTTGGCCCTGCGCGGTGCGCTGGAGAAATCCACACCGATGCATTTCATTCGTTAGCCCAGCACCAACATCCCGACGCCCACCGCCATGGCGGCATTGTCAGCGCCCGCGCGGCGCTACATTGCAAGCCCTCGCGCTGCCAAACCCGACCATGAACCCGATCCTTGTTGAAGCCCACCGCGGCAACCTGGTGGAGTCGTTTCACCGCGGCGCCATCGCCATCGTCGATGCCGGCGGCCAGCCGCTGCTGGAATGGGGCGATGTGCAGCGGCCCATCTTCGCGCGCTCGGCCGTGAAGGCCTTGCAGGCGCTGCCCCTGGTGGCCAGCGGCGCGGCCGCGGCCTTCGGCCTGAACGACGACGAACTGGCCCTGGCTTGCGCTTCGCACAACGGCGAGCCGGCGCATGTGGCCACGGCGCTGGCCATGCTGGCCAAGGCTGGGCTGGACGCCTCAGCGCTGGAATGCGGCACGCAATGGCCGGCGCGCGAGCCCGTGCTGCGTGCCATGGCCGTGCGCGGCGAGGCGGCCACGGCCGCGCACAACAACTGTTCGGGCAAGCATGCCGGCTTCATCTGCCTGGGTTGCCTGCGCGGCGGTGGTGCGGGCGCGCGCGACTTCGTGGCGGGCTATGTGCAACCCGGGCATGCCGTGATGCGCGAAGTGACGCAGGCCTTGCAGGCCGCCACCGGCGCTGACCTGAGCGCGGCGCCACGTGGCACCGATGGTTGTTCGATCCCCACCTTCGGCATCGCGCTGCGGCAGTTGGCGCTGGGCTTTGCGCGCTTTGGCACTGGCCAAGGCTTGAGCAGTGAGCACGCCGCAGCGGCGCAGCGGCTGCGCCAGGCGGTGGCGCGCGCGCCGTTCATGGTGGGCGGCACGGGCCGCTTCGACACCGAGGTGATGCAGGAGCTTGGCGAGCGCGTGTTCTGCAAGGTCGGCGCCGAAGGCGTGTATTGCGCCGCGTTGCCCGAACGTGGCCTGGGCCTGGCGCTGAAGGTGGACGACGGCAACACTGCGCGCGCGGCCGAAGTGGTGATGGCTGCACTGATCGACGCGCTGTTGCCGCTGAGCCCGGCACAGGCGCGAAGCATGGGCCGGCGCAGCGACGTGCCGCTGCACAACTGGAACGGCCTGCTGGTGGGCCGCCTGGCCGCCAGCCTGGCACTGCGCGAACGGCTGGCTGCTGCGTGATTTAGTTGGCAGCGCTGGCCGGCTAACGGCCCCCTTGGTGCGCGCGGGGCCCTGCGCAATGGCGGGCAACGGCCGATAGCGCTGGTATGCCCAAAACCCAGCGCCAACCATGAGCTCAAGTTTGATCAAGCGGTTGCCGAACGAACGCAACGTGCGCCGCAACGTGGCGCTGTTCCAGACCGAGTTGGACCAAACCTTCGATGCAGACGGCTTGAAGGTCTTGTCGCCCGAGGCGATGATCCCCGACTACTGGGCGCAGCGCCGGCGCTCACCCACCGCGGCCGACCGCGCCTTGAAGGGCAGCACGCTGGAATGGCTGGTGAGCCTGCCCAGGCAGATTCGCCCCGATGCCACCGTGGACCGTTACGCCCGCGTGGTGAACCAGTTGGCCGACGCCTGGAACAACCCGATCGCTTGCCGTGTGGCGTTCGATGCCCTGTTGCATGACAAGCGCCCCGGCCGCAAGGGCTTCCCGCCCGATGTGCGGCGCGAATTGAAGATCCTGCGCTTTCACCGCGCGAACACGCCGTTCGACGCGCCCTGAAGGCCGCAGCGCCGGGCCGCCCCAAGCAAGGCCGCGCCGTCTCGGAGGGCCACGCGTCGTACTCGCGAGCGGCGAGCCCCAGCTAAAGCCCGCGAAACAGGTGCGCGTACAAGCGGCTGGCGCTGAGCCGTTCGCTGCGCCCGCGCAGCGTGAGGGCAACCTTGCCCGAATCGTCGCGCTGCGCGGTGGCGATGGACGCAGCGCGCACCACCAGGCTGCGGTGCACTTGCCAGAAGGCCTGGGCATCGAGCTGCGGCAGCAACTCCTTGATGCTCAAGCGAATCAGGTGCTCGCGATCATGGGTGACCACGCGCAGGTACTTGTCGGCCGCTTCGAAATAAATCACCTCGCTCACGGGCACCATGTGCACCACGGCGCCCACGCTGGCCGGGATGAATTCGAGCCGGCAGGCCGGCGCCGCACCCGGCGCGGGGCCGATCGAATCGCGCGAGCGCAGCAACTGGCGCAGTTGGTTCAGCGTGGCTTCCAACTCAGCCTGGGGCTGGCCTGGCGCGGGCCGCTGGCGTGCCCCCAGGTGAGCTTGCAAGCGCGCCACGCAGGCCGCCAGGCGCTGCGGCTGCACGGGCTTGACGAGGTAGTCCACCGCCTGGGCGTCAAACGCCGCCAGCGCGTATTGGTCGTAGGCCGTCACAAACACGAGCAAGGGCAACGGCAGCTCGTTGGGCCAGTCTTCAGCCAGGGCTTGCGCCGCTTCCAGGCCCGTCTGCCCGGGCATGCGGATATCCAGAAAGCAAACATCAGGCTTGAGGTGCAAGGTCCGCGCCACGGCACCGACACCGTCACCCACCGTGGCCACGATGAGCAGTTCGGGCCAGCAAGCCGCCAGCTCGGCTTGCAACGCGGCGGCCAGCAAGGGCTCGTCTTCGGCAATCAGCGCGGTGGGCGTCATGTTAGGTGCGTCGCTGTGCGCATCATGGCAACGCGATGGGCAGTTGAATCTCGGCCAGCGTGCCGCCCTGTGCGTCGTCGACCGTGTGCAAGTTGAACGACGCGGCGCTGCCAAACAACGCCGCCAGCCGCTCACGCACCTGGGCTGTGCCGAAGCCCTGGCCGGGGCCGGCCGCCGGCCCCAGGCCCAGGCCCGTATCGCGCACGCGAAGCACCAGCGTGTGGCCATCGCGCTGCGCGCTCACCGCAATGCGCCCGCCATCCAGCTTGGGTTCCAGGCCATGCTTGATGCTGTTTTCCACCAAGGCTTGCAGCAGCATGGCCGGCACCGGCAGTTCACGCAAGGGCGCGGGCAAGTCGAATGCCACCTGCAAGCGCGGGCCCATGCGCACAGCCATCAAGGCCAGGTAGTCGGCCACGCGGTCGAACTCGGCGGCCAGCGTGTGCGTGGGGCTGCGCGTGGCTTGCAGCGTGGCGCGCAGGTAGGCGATGAGGTGATCCAACATGGTCTGTGCCTGCGCCGGGGCCACGCCGATCAAGGCACGCAAGTTGGCCAGGGTGTTGAACAGCATGTGCGGTTCGAGTTGCGATTGCAGCAGCAGCAATTGGCTTTCGGCCGCGGCGCGGCGCGCGGCCTCGGTGTTGGCCGCCAGCGTGGCCATGCGGCCGCGGGCGTATAAGAAATACGTGGCCGCAGCCGACACCGCCACGCTCACCAGCAGCACCAGCGCCAGGGCGCGCGGGTTGGCGCTGAACAGCACATGCTGGCGCTGGCTGCCGGTGAGGGCGTCGGCCAGCAGCGAGCCCAGCACATAACCGCCCGCTGCGCTGAACACCACCCAGGGTGCCATGAAGGGCCAGCCCGGCCAGTTGTTGCGCAGGCTGGCGGCCTGTGCGGGGCTGTGCCTGCCGCCACGCCGGCGCCAGGCCGAGATGCCGTGGCGGCCCCCTTCGATCAGCAACTGGATGCTGCCGCCGATGCACAGCGAATAGACCAGGGTGCTCCAGAACGGGTCGCTGAACATGATGCTGAGAAACCCGGCCACACCCACGCACAGCGGCAGGCCCACGCGCAGCTCACGGCCGATCAGGTTCAGCGCCTCGGGTGTGCGGCTTGGCGCAGGTTGTGGGGGGTGCATGGCGGGCGCAAGCATAGTCGGCGGGGTGGCAACGGTCTTCATCCTAGAAACGGCAGTTGGACGCGCCCGAGTGGGCTGCGATGCGGTGCGCTGGCAAGGCGCGACGACGCTGCGGGCTCATGCCCGCGAGGAGGAGCAAC